>NZ_JANYJC010000051.1 GCF_025361915.1 Chamaesiphon sp. GL140_3_metabinner_50 | reverse complement strand
CAAAAAGCGATGGTGAGCGAGTGTAAAAGTGAGATCGATCGAATCTAGCTCGTCGATAATTGTCAGGCGGTGGAGGGGATAATGGAGGTAAATCCGCAACAATAAGCTCTCGGCTTGCTCGATGAGTCTTTGATTGGGATGGATGCTGACTGGTGCAATTTCTACTTGTTTCTCTTTGCTCTTCTCAGCAAAATCGCCATTATCTATTTCTTCAATTGCCTCTGGATAATCGTTTACCTTCTGTGCGGAAGATTTAGTACGCTCGAATCTATTTACAGGTGCGTTATTACCGCCAAATTTTCGATCTGGAAGTGGTTTGAGTCTCTTAATTTCAGTTTGAAGACTTTCAATTAATAATGGTACCATCCTTGATTCTTCATTACTTAATAAAATTGCTGCTTGTTTAAGATAAGGCGCACGAGTACTCAGATTAGTGATATTTTGAAGCACTTCGGCAATTTTTGTAGTAGCCGCTTGATAGTCTTCTGCTTGTGCAAGATCCTTATTCTCAATTGCTTTATCTATTTGCCAGCCTATCCATAAAGGAGCGAGATCTAATAATTTTAAATAATCCTGCTGACTATGACTTTTTAAGAATTCATCAGCATCTTTTCCTAACTGCAAGTTAACAGCCTTTAATTGAATCATCCCATCATAGGCAAGATCGAAAACTTCTTTAATTGCTCTTTCTGTCGCAATATTCCCCGCTTTATCTGCATCGAAATTGAGGATAATTTGTTTAGATTCGGTAAACTTAACTAACTGCTTTACTTGCGCCAAACTTAACGCCGTACCGAGCGCAGCCACCGCACTATCGATTCCCGCCGCATGGAGCGCGATAACATCAAAATAACCTTCAACTATTACCGCGCGATCGGTTTTACTAATCGCATCTTTCGCGCGATCGAGTCCATATAATGTGTTACCTTTATCGAATAACTCCGTCTCCGGCGAGTTGAGATATTTAGGCTGTTCGTCGCTCAAAGTGCGTCCGCCAAACCCAATAACTCTACCCCGCAAATCGCGAATTGGAATCATCAATCGATCGCGAAATCTGTCATAATAACTATTACCATCTTTACGTGCGATCGCGAGTCCGGCTGCGACGATCGCTTGTGGTGGTAAATTCTTTTGTTCGATTAAATAATTAGCTAAAGTTTCCCAGCCAGCAGGCGCGTAACCGAGTTGAAAACTCTGAATTGTTTCGTCACTAAAAGCACGTTCTTCCTTGAGATAATTCAGAGCTGTAGCTCCCTGCGGCTGGTTTAACGCATGTTGATAAAAATTCGCCGTTATCGCCAAAATTTCATACAACTGCTCTCGCTGCGAAAGTCGTCGCTGTAATTCCTGACGCTGCTCTGGTTCTAATGTTTGAACGGGAACCTGATATCGCCGCGCCAAATCTAAGACAACTTCTGTGAAAGATTGCTTCCCTAATTCCATCATAAAGGTAATCGCATTCCCCCCCGCCTGACAGCCAAAACAGTAATACATCTGCTTGGTGGGACTGACAGAAAAACTCGGCGATTTCTCTTGATGAAACGGACAATTACCTAAATAATCTTTACCCCGTTTTTTCAGCACGACATGTCCGCCAATCACATCGACAATATCGACTTTGGCTTTAACTTCTTCGATCGTATCTGGATGTAAACGGGGAATATTCATGAATTAGCAGTACTTATTCGTTATTGGTGCGCTACATTGACGCGATCTTAAACCATACAATGCTGTATCTCTATTCACCTAAATAACTTTCTAATGGCATTAGTTTATGGGTTAGGTGCTTTTTAAATACTTGCCCATCCTCAAAATAAACAATTACTGGATCTCGATTCCTTTCAAAATTCATAAGCCACAAATAGTAACCAACAAATCCATGTGAATAACAAACAGATGCCAGCCAATCTACAAGAAGACAAAAAGTATTGTTAAATGTGTCATCATCTACGAATTTTCTGATACTAAGTTTACGATCTTTAAATACACTACCAAATATTCCAGGGTACGATTCTTCACCATAACTTGAACTATTTGAGATAATCAATTTCCAATCGGCTAGGTAATCTAAACCGTCACCAAGACTGCCATCTTCACTGCTGGTGAACAGAGGATGTTTGAGGGTGGTTGTAAAGTCGTAGTCCTGTTCTGACGATCTTGTCATATAAAGGACATCGATAACCTCTTGCGATATGTCATCCTTCAAATCGCATGTCAAAGCAAACTCATAGCCAGAACCCATTTATCTACTCCATATTAAACCCGACAATCGAGATGATAATCGCATGATTTGTTTTGCGATCGGTAGCTATCTATTTGAGTGAGCAATTCCCACCAGCTAGATTCAAACGATCGAAATCAAATTATCCAATCGATTTTACCATTATTCAAAGACAATTCCACGATAGACTCGATCGATCGGGAAACTGAGATCGATACTTTTAAGTTCGATAATATCTCCAGCACGATAATTGATAATCACCCATTCTCCCGCATCATTCTTATGATAAATGTCGATCGCGATCGATTTAGCACTAACCAACACATAATCCTGCAAAATGGGATTGCGACGGTACCTGTAAAACTTCTCACCACGATCGTAAGCTTCAGTACTATCCGATAGCACCTCAAGTATTAAACATGGGTAAACAATGTATTGAGTATTCCGCCGATCTCTCTCATCACAAGTTACACTTCCATCTGGATAACTATAGTCATCAGTTGATAAGATATTAATTCTGGCATCAGAATTAAGAGTTCTACAGCCACTACCATCTAAATGATTTCCCAGCAACCGATTAAACTTTGCAGCAATTTCACTATGATTTATAGTTCCACCACTCATTGCATAAACTTCGCCATTAATATATTCATGACGTTCTAGTTGCTGTTCTTCCCAAGCAAAATACTCTTGGGGATTGAATCGTGGAGCGCGATCTTTTATGGCAACCATTATAGTAGGGTGGGCATTGCCCACCAGCTATTTTTCAATACTAATACCCAATAATTTACTCGATCGAACCAGATCGGAATCGATGCTCATTCTGAGAAGCTACGCCGAATTTCCTCGCTCAGATCTACCAACAGCTAAAGCCGTAGTAATTGCTACAGGATCGATCGACTGACCGATAAATACTAGTTTAGTCTCCCGTGGCTCATCGGTACGCCAAGGTCTGTCGTAAAATTGCTCGAACCGATTGCCCACACCTTGGATGACTAATCGCATCGGTTTATTTGGTACGGCAACGAAGCCTTTAATCCGATAGATTTCTTGTTCTTTAACGAGGAGTTCTAATTTCTGACGCAATGATTCGGGGTCGAATTCGCGATCGAGAACGAGATTAATCGAGTTAATATCATCATCATGCTCGTGTTCTCCCTCGGCATCATGATGGCTGGGCCGATCTTCTAAATGGTCTTCTACAGCCGCATTTAATCCGAGGATTGTATTAACATCGACAATACCTCGATCGCTAGTAACTATTTTCACAGCGCGGGGGAGTTCTCGGTTAACTAGATCGATCGTTTGTTGATATTGCTCGGCACTTACTAAGTCGGCTTTATTTAAAACCACCAGATCCGCACAAGCCAATTGATCCTCAAATAACTCCTGCAAAGGTGTCTCGTGGTCTAAATTTTCATCTTCCTGCCCGATCGCGTCTACAGCCGCCGGATCGCTGGCAAACCTCCCATCTGCCACGGCATCGCAATCGACCACCGTAATGACCGCATCAACCGTCGCTGCGGTGCGAATTTCTGGCCAGCGGAAGGCGGTAATTAGCGGTTTGGGTAGTGCCAAACCAGAGGTTTCGATTAAGATACAGTCGATGTCATCTTTGCGTGCGATCAGAGCCTGCATTGTGGGAAGAAATTCTTCCTGTACCGTACAGCACAAGCAACCATTTGTAAGTTCGACGATATTACTGGGAGTTTCTAGCTCATCTTCTGGGCATACTTGACAAGATTTCAATAATTCCCCATCGATGCCCAACTCGCCAAATTCATTGACAATTACCGCAATCCGTCGCCCTTGATTGTGGGTGAGTAAATGTCGAATTAGAGTAGTTTTGCCACTACCCAAAAATCCAGTAATGACGGTGACAGGTATTTTTTTTGCCATGTTAATTAATTTGCGTACCTCGCGCAAAGGAGTGTATATCTACCTCGGCGGGCATTCTGGCTTATCGATCTACAAGATTGAAATACAGTTGCGGTACAGCATTGGCTTTGCACCAAACTTTCCCCGTTACCTCCACTGGCTGCTCCCCAGTAGAACCGAGTTCGGACTTATAGTTTACCGCACTTCTCATTTTAAAATTGCACTACTTGAGTGCGTCGGTCTCTGTCAGGTTCTCGACGACAGAATGCGGGTTGCAACGGTTTTATTTTTAAAAACTACCTTTCAACTTTCAACTTTTTACTCTGCTTGAGTACATCGATCGCAATAGCCGCGCACGATGGTTTCATAGGTGAGTGCTTGTAAACCCGATCGCAGTCGATCGAATTCTACTACGGGTAGCTCATCCCAGCCGATATCTTCGATCGCGCCGCATTGTTGACAGTGGAAATGATGATGGGATTCGACGATCGCATCATAGCGCGATACTCCAGCTTCGAGCAGCACCTCGCGGATTAATCCTGCGGCGCGGAGAGCTTGCAAGGAGCTATAAATCGTCGCTTGGGAAGAGACGGGACAATATTGATTCAAATCTACCAAAAGCTGTTCGACCGTGGGATGATCGTTACGCGATAGGAGATTGGCATACACGGCAAATCGTTGCGGTGTGACCCGCAAGCCTTTGGCTTTAAGCGTTTTAACGATCGCGTTTGTTGATGGCTGGCTCATTGCGAGGGACTAGGGACTAGAAACTAGTGGCTAGTAGAGAGATACTGTAATCTCCAATTATAATGCCCAAATTCCCATAACGCTCGTTAAATTTTAAATATTCTTAATTAGGTGTGCTTATCACACTTGACTTATTCCTAAATTAGAATTATTCTGAGATATGTGAGCGGCGATCGCTCAGTTGCCAGTTGTCGCAAGCGGCTGTGCGCTAAAAATAATTAGTCAAATTTAGGAGTAAATCATGGCTGTAGTCAACCAACAAGTGCCCAACGTCGTATTTAAGACTCGCGTGCGCGATGAATCGGTCGAAGGGCCAAACCCTTTCAAATGGCAAGATACGACTACACAAGACATCTTTGCTGGTAAAAGAGTAGTTGTCTTCTCGCTACCTGGTGCCTTTACCCCTACTTGCTCTACCACCCACCTCCCTGGCTACGATGCAGCCTACGAGGAAATCAAATCGCTGGGTGTTGACGAAGTATACTGTGTATCCGTCAATGATGCTTTCGTGATGTTCCAATGGGGCAAAAACATGGAAGTCAAAAACGTCAAGCTCCTCCCCGATGGTAATGGTGAATTCAGCCGGAAGATCGGGATGTTGGTAGACAAAGCCAACTTAGGCTTTGGGATGCGGTCTTGGCGGTATTCGATGGTCGTCAATGATGGCAAAGTCGAACAAGTTTTTGTCGAAGCAGGTTACAGCGATAATTGTGAAACCGATCCTT
>NZ_JANYJC010000035.1 GCF_025361915.1 Chamaesiphon sp. GL140_3_metabinner_50 | reverse complement strand
CGGGGACGGGTGAAGCGATAGTTTTCGAGATTACTGGCTGCACCCATTCCGAAGGCGTAGTAAGGCTGATTTTGCCAATAGGTGCGATTGTGACGACATTGAGAGCCAGGTTTGGCATAATTAGAAATTTCATAATGTTCGTAACCAGCACCACTTAATATCTGTTGAGCGGTACGATACATCTGGGCGGTGGCTTCGTCGCTGGGTAAAGGTTTATCCCCCGGCTGATATTGCTTGGCAAAAGGCGTTTGCGCCTCGACAATCAGATCGTAACAGGAAATATGGGTAGGATTTAGATCGATCGCACATGCCAGCGAAGCCATCCAATTATCGATTGTTTGTTGTGGTAAGCCAGAAATTAGATCGAGGCTCCAGTTGGTAATACCGCCTTGATGAAATAGCTCTACAGCAGCGTAAATATCAGCTACGGTATGCGATCGATCTAAATCCTACCCATATTTCCTGTTACGATCTGATTGTCGAGGCGCAAACCCCTTTTGCCAAGCAATATCAGCCGGGGGATAAACCTTTACCCAGCGACGAAGCCACCGCCCAGATGTATCGTACCGCCCAACAGATATTAAGTGGTGCTGGTTACGAACATTATGAAATTTCTAATTATGCCAAACCTGGCTCTCAATGTCGTCACAATCGCACCTATTGGCAAAATCAGCCTTACTACGCCTTCGGAATGGGTGCAGCCAGCAATCTCGAAAATTATCGCTTCACCCGTCCCCGCAAGACTCAAGAATATTATCAATGGATTGCCGATGGCTGCGATTGGCGAGTCGATCTTACCGCCGCTGAGGATCGGTTTTTAGAAACTTTGATGCTAGGATTGCGATTAGCTCGTGGAATAAGTCTAAATGCGATCGAGTCTGAATTCGGGATCGGTAAGCTCGATCGGTTGTTAAAATGTTTACAGCGATATCAGCACCAGGGATGGGTAGAAATTGTCGAGATCGAACATCACGATTCTCGTTCCGAGAGGCTTTGCCAACGATTATTACGCTTATCAGATCCGGAAGGGTTATTATTTTCTAATGTCGTGCTGACAGAAATATTCAGCCAAGAGTTTTAAATACTTTTCGATGTACCGAAATCTTTGATGATGAGTTCGATCGCAATCGTCGTTTTCCTGCTGGTACTGTTTGGATATTTATATCTAACTTTTTTTGTGGGAGTGATGGCGCTCGATCTGTTTAGGCTCCTGAATATTTCTTCCCTGCTAAGAGGAACGTGGTGGCAAGATAATGTTTCAGTAGCGAAAAATTTAACTATAGAAACATTTTCGATCGGCTCAGAACGCACTTTTATAGGTAAATATATTTCACATTGGGAAATTCCTCGATTTGAAATGATGTCAGTAAATTTTCAACTAGATATTCCCTTTGAAGGTGGTTGGGATTGGCTGACAGAAGCATTAGGAAATCCTACAACTAGAGACGGCTATTCGGGAAAGTTCGATCTCGAATTCAGAGGTAAAATTGTCGAGCAAGGAGCATTTGGACATATGGGAATATGTTCTTATCGCATTGAGGTGTTAGAGGTTCTATCGGTAAGTCGCTCGATCTCCTGAAAAATCCCCTAGCTAATTTAGGATCGTTTTGGATTGCGGCAAATTTTTCTACTGAAATGCGCTGGTAACTAACGGTAATCCCCAAATTAATTTTAGCCTCAGTATCATAGGTTCGATCGATAAATATTCCCTAAATTCGCTTACTTTTGAACCAATCCTGTAATTGTTGACGACAGGTAGCTGCTAAAATGCCGCCAATGACGGTTAATTTGTGATATGAAGCTGCACTATCTGGAATATTCAAAACAGTGCGTACGCTGCCCGTTTTGGCATCATCGGCACCATATACTAGCAATCCCAGCCGTGCCGCGACGATCGCACCAGCACACATCGGACAGGGTTCGAGCGTTACATATAGCGTACAGCGATCGAGGTGCCAGCTATTTAAATACGCTCCTGCCGATCGAATCGCCACAATTTCGGCATGAGCAGTCGGATCTCGATCGCGTTCTCGCCGATTTTCACCCTCAGCAATTATCTCACCCTCAGGACTAATAATTATCGCCCCCACGGGTACCTCACCCGCATTTCCCGCGCTCGTTGCCAATTCGATCGATCTCGCCATCCAGCGTTGATGTAATTGAATATCCATTTAAGTTAGTGAATGGTGAATAGATTTGGGAAAGATCCTCTAGATCCCAGTCCCCCAGTCTCCCAGTCCCCCCGTCCACTTTCCCTCAACAAGTCGGAATTCCGATCCCAATCGATCGGGAGAACCCACTGACTTCGATCGTTTTGTGGCGTTAGGATAGATAATATCCCCTGTTAGTTACGAAAAATTGTTACAATACTTAATAGGGCTAAATACCATCACCTCATGAACACCACACCTTCTAGTCAGTTTTCACCAGAGATGAATCGAGTCGATGCTCCGTCTAACCAGTCTGTCGCACCCGTATCCACAGAACTAGTGGCTGATGCAGAAGTTGTGAACTCTAGACGAGTGAGAGAAGTTACTGACGGTACGTGGTTGGGGTACGATCCGATCGCGATCGCTGAATACTACAGCAGCCAACCCCTGAAAGTATTCGCCCGTTTCTTGAGTATTTTCCTGCCGATCTTTAACTTTGCATTTGGATTGTTGCTCGACAAGTTTACTAACCGTAGTAAAGAAAACCTCGGCAAACGTGCCATCCAGATTCGATCGCTATTAACTAAATTAGGGCCAGCATACATCAAAATCGGTCAGGCACTTTCGACCCGCCCCGATCTAGTACCACCCCAATTTTTAGAAGAGTTAGCTCAATTACAAGATAATATTCCCGCATTTTCTAACGAGATTGCCTATCAATTCATTGAAGAAGAATTAGGCGATCGTCCAGATGCGATTTATGCTGAAATTAGTGACTTACCGATCGCGGCTGCTTCATTGGGGCAAGTATATAAGGGCAAACTTTGGAGCGGTGAAGATGTTGCTATTAAAGTTCAACGTCCGGGGCTGGCAGATAGTATCACTTTAGATTTACATGTCGTTCGGACTTTGGCAATTTGGGCACAAACAAATTTCAAGCAAATCCGCAGTAATTTAGTCTCAATCGTCGATGAATTTGCCGAGCGCATTTTCGAGGAAATGGACTATGAAAATGAAGGACGTAATGCCGAAAAATTTGCCGAATTGTACGGCAGTATGCAAGATATTTATGTACCCAGCATTTACTGGCAGTATACGGGCAGACGCGTCCTGACGATGGAGTGGATTACCGGAACTAAGTTAACCAATCTTGAAGCAGTAGCCGCACAGGGACTCAATGCTACCTATTTAGTCGAAGTTGGCGTGCAATGTTCGTTGCGACAATTATTAGAGCATGGTTTCTTTCATGCCGATCCGCATCCTGGTAATTTACTCGCTACTCCCGATGGTAAATTAGCTTATCTAGATTTTGGAATGATGAGCCAAGTCAAGCCATATCAACGGTATGGTTTGGTAGAGGCGATCGTGCATTTAGTCAATCGCGATTTCGATGGTTTAGGACGAGATTTTGTGAAGTTAGAATTTCTGACTCCAGATACAGATCTCACTCCAATTATCCCGGCTTTGACTTATGTATTCAATAGTTCGCTAGGAATTAGTGGTACTAATATCGCCGACTTAGATTTTAAGAGCGTTACCGACCAATTATCCGGTGTGATGTATGAATTCCCATTCCAAGTACCAGCTTACTATGCATTAATTTTG
>NZ_JANYJC010000309.1 GCF_025361915.1 Chamaesiphon sp. GL140_3_metabinner_50 | reverse complement strand
ATGAAATCTTCTGTAGGGGCAATTCATGAATTGCCCCTACAGAAGATTTCATCGAGACCAAACTCCCATCCCCAAAATCAACAATGGTTAACAATCGTTGCGTCGATTGGATCGATCGATAGATAATAACTAAGTGATGTTATACAATCTGGCGGAGTTATTTTAAATGTTGAGCGTTCAAGTTTTATTGCCAATTCTCACCATTCCGTTTATTATTGGTGCGTTATTTTTCGGTACTCGGAACGGATTTTATGATTCGGACAAATATCATGGTAACGGTTCCGCTCACTAAATACTGACCTGCCGTTGGATCTTGCTAATGTGAGGCGAGATCCTCAATCTATACCAAGAGCGGCTTTATCATGGATTCTTCCCTTGTCTACGCTACCTCACGCTAGTAATGAAGATCTCGTCTGCTTGCCCTATGCCGTCGGTCATAGTGATGAGGGAGTGTGTTTATTAATCAAGATGGGGCCGTATCGGATCTTACTCGATTGTGGGCTGAAAGATATTTCCCCACTAATTACCGAAGATCGGTTACCTGTCTGCGATTTAGTCATTTGTAGTAATGCTCGTGCCGATCGAGCCAGAGGCTTACTAGAACTGCATCGTGCCGTGCCGCAGTTGCCGATCTATAGTAGTGAAGTTACCAGTTTACTGTTACCGCTCAACTGGTTGGATGAACCAGAACCAGTGCCGCCATTCGGTCAAGCTTTGCCCTGGCGACGATCGATCGAGTTTCAAGATGGTTTAACTGCCGAACTATTTCCAGCGGGGCATTTGCCCGGTGCGGCGGCGGTATTATTGACTTATACCGGATTTTATCAGTCTTATAGCGTCTTCTATACAGGCGACTTTTTCTTATCTAATTCGCGGCTGGTAGATGGGTTGCACCTCGATTCGATTCGTAATCTCAATCCAGATGTATTGATTATCGAAGGTAGTTATGGTACGGCGAGACATCCCCATCGCCGCAAACAAGAAAATACCCTGATGACGCGGATCGATCGAGCGATCGAGCAACAACAGTCAATTATTTTACCAGTACCCAATCTGGGCATCGCGCAAGAATTATTAATTTTATTGCGGAGCCATCATCTATTTACCGGACGCGATATCGATATTTGGGTAGATGGCAAGATTGTCGCATGTTGCGATGCATACCTAGATCTACTCCCATATTTTCCGCCCTCAGTTCAAAATTTTGCCCGCCATCAATCGCTATTTTGGGACGAAAAAGTGCGTCCGCACGTCCGCCAGATTACCCCCGAAACCCTGGCAAACATTCATCAGCGGCAGTGCATTATTATTACCGAAACCGAGATCGATCTAGAAATTTATACAGCCGGACATCCTTTCCCCTGGCTGGTATTATTACCCGCCGCACCAGCGGAAATCACATTACCCCCCGCTACAACGCCCCAACTGACGATCGAAACCTATCTCTTGAGCCAACATTCCGACGGTGCGGGTACCACTCAATTAATTCATAATATCCGTCCCAAACATGTCGTCTTCATCCACGGTTCGGCACCTTATTTAGCCGATCTCACCGCACTCGAAGAACTCCAAAATCGCTATCATTTACACTCCCCCGCCGCTGGAACGCTAGTTTCGCTACCGATTGGCGATACCTTTATTCAACCCGCACCGCCAGCAGATCCCAATTATGAGGGCGAACTGACCGAACTAGAACGGCAGGTTAATATTACCTTACCCACCGCGATCTCCAGCGACCCCAGATGGCATAATTTTGCAGATACAGGATCGATCGAAGCCAGATGGCAAGGCGAAGAAATCGTCCTCAGAGGGGTATCTCAGCGCGAAATGCTCGATCGGCAACAGCAGCTCAACCTCTCGCCAGATCTGCACTGCTGCGGCAATTGTCGCTATCAGCGCGGTTCCCGTTGCTATGGGACCCGATCGCCATTACATGGGTTTAAGGTGACTCCCGATGGTTTTTGTCCGGTATTTGAATCTAACTAACACCTAACACCTAAGAGGATGTTTGAAAAGTTTAACTGCTCCGTTTATGGTGGGTAAATCCCCCTCAATCCCCCTTCAAAAGGGGGACTTCCGGATCCGGTTCCCCCCTTTTGAAGGGGGGCTAGGGGGGATTTCTAGGGTTTGCGCTTAACAGGTCAGACTTTTCAGACATCTTCTAACACCTAATACCTCATACCTAATACCTAATACCTAACACCTAATGTCTGGCACGATCGGATTATCATCTATTCGGAAATTTATCGCTCAACTGTCACTACCTTGGCAAGTAGTGACAGTTGTGGGTGTGAGTTTGGGGGTAATGGGACTCGTCATTGGAGCCAAACAGTTGGGGTGGTGGGAAATGGGAGAATTGGCGGCTTACGATAGCGGCGTGCGCCAGAAAGCACCCGCACCGCCAGATCCGCGAATTACAATCGTCGCAATTACCGAAGAAGATATCGAGCTGCAAAAAACTTGGCCGTTACCAGATCGGACGATCGCTAAAGTCATCCAAAAGCTCACCGATAGCAAGGCGAAAGTAATTGGCTTAGATATGTTTCGCCCCAATCCCGTCGAGCCGGGACGTGCCGATTTAGCCAAAATTTGGCAGCAAAACGATTTAGTTATTGCTGGTTGTCACCATCGGAACCTGAAAAGTCCCGGCATTGCTGGGCCGCCGGGGATTCCCGCAGCACAGTTGGGGTTTGTCGATTTGCTAATCGATCGCGATAGTATCGTCCGGCGCGCATTATTATTTATGTCTCGCGATCCTAAATCGCCTTGTACCAGCGAGACGAGTTTCTCGCTTCAAATCGCTCAAGAGTACCTGCTGCGCCAACACCAGATTACAGGTCAGTTTGACTCAAACAGTCGATTTCAACTCGGTACAGTGCATTTTAAGCCCGTTTCCAGCACTGATGGCGGCTATCAAGATGCTGAAGCTGGCGGCTATCAGATTTTGCTCGATTATCGGGCGCGGAGTGGTGGGAGTAAGGGTGACAATCGTGGTGTGGCTGCGATCGTCACGATGTCGGATTTGTTAAATAATCGCGTCGATCCCAAACTGATTAAAGATCGGATTATTTTAATCGGTTCGACGGCTAGTTCGCTTAAAGATGATTTTCTTACCCCATATAGTGAGGGTAAAGCCGAAGATGCCACCATGCCAGGAGTTGTCGTCCACGCCCAAATTACCAGCCAAATTCTGAGTGCGGTACTCGATAATCAGGCATTATGGTGGTTTATGCCCGATTGGCTCGAAGCGATTTGGATTGGGGGGTGGTGTCTGACGGGGAGTTTGCTAGCTTGGTATATTCGCCATCCGATGCGGTTATTCCTCGCTACTGGCGGTGCGGGGGTGATGCTAATTGGCGGATTTGCGATCGCCTTTATAAATGCAGGCTGGATTCCGATCGTCAGCCCTTTTGTGGGCTTGATTGCTAGTAGCATCGGGGTATTGGGGTTGACGAGTTATCAAACTCAGCAACAGCAAAAAAATATGGAAACTTTGGTAAACGATCGCGAACTCGCCATCGCCGAACTCAAGCTATTGCTGAGTCAGACAGCACCATCAGTGCTGGCATTACCCCCAACGCAATTACCAGCTACGACGATGACTGCCGAAACAGTGCTAGATCCCGATCTGACGGTTCTCGATCGGCAGAATGCTACGCTCAAACAAGACCAAAATCCATTTCCAACTCAAACACCGGGCGCGATGCCGCCTAATTACCTGCTGGATGGTCGCTATCAAGCCGAGCATACCCTGGGGGCGGGTGGATTTGGAGTCACTTATCTAGCGCGAGATACCAAGCGTCCTGGCAAGCCTCAGTGCGTCATTAAGCAACTAGTCCCCGCCCGTCGCGATGCGAATTTTGTGAGTTTGGCACGGCGGTTATTTAATACCGAAGCCGAAATCTTATCTAAATTGGGGCACCACCCGCAAATCCCCCATTTACTCGCTTATTTCGAGCATCAACAGGAGTTTTATTTAGTCCAAGAATTTATCGATGGTACGCCACTCGATCGCGAATTAGAGGGATCTACCGAGCCGTGGAGCGAGGTGCAAGTGCTAGATCTACTGCGTCAACTTTTACCAGTGTTAGGCTTTATTCACTCTCAACACGTCATCCATCGCGATCTCAAGCCGGGTAATATCATTCGCGATCGGCATCAGGGTAAACTAGTTTTAATCGATTTTGGTGCAGTCAAAGAGATCCAGCCCCAAATTGCCAACGAACAAAATATGACGATCGCGATCGGGACACGCGGCTATACACCCCCAGAACAGTATGCCGGACAGCCCAATTATACTAGCGATCTCTATGCTTTGGGTTCGATCGCGATTGAGGCTCTGACCAATACTCACCCACGTTATTTACCCGTTGACGAGAATACTGGCAATCTCATCTGGCAAGATCTGGCTAGGGTTTCACCCGAATTAGCGCGCGTTTTGGACAAGATGGTGGCGTATCATTTTAAAGACCGCTATCAATCGGCAACTGCGGCATTAATCGATTTACCGTAGCTATCTTTATCCCAACGGCGATCTAAAATATAGATATTCCCAATTTGGTCGAGAGCCAGTGCGTTAAGGGAAAACCACACAAAAGATGTCAAATCCCGACTGATTCAGATTAACATTTCGCCACGATCGATTATCGGCAGGATAAAATGCGTCAATCTACACTCCATCAACTCAAAGTATTTGAAACTGTTGCCAGATTAACTAGTATTACTCGCGCAGCAGAGGAGTTGTCTTTGACACAACCAACTGTGTCGATGCAAATCAAACAGCTCACCCAAAATATTGGCGTGCCTTTATTCGAGCAAATTGGTAAAAAGTTGTATCTCACTCATGCCGGACAAGAGTTACTAACTACCTGTCGAGAAATCTTTAATGAGTTGTCTCGATTTGAGATGAAAATTACCGATCTTCAAGGATTAAAGCAAGGTAAATTAAAACTCGCGACAATTACCACGACTAAATACTTTATGCCCCGCGCGATCGCTCCTTTTTGTCAACTGTATCCGGGGGTAGATGTTGCGTTAGAAATCACCAATCACGAACGAGTGCTAGAACGGCTGAGTGAAAATCTCGACGATTTATATATTATTAGTAAAATACCCGATCGATTAGATGTTGTTTTACATCCCTTTCTGGAAAACCCCCTTGTAGTGATCGCACCCAAAAATCATCCCCTCGCCCAAGAAAAAGATATTCCCATTTCTAAATTACAAAACGAGCCATTCATCATGCGCGAACGCGGTTCGGGGACGCGCGATGCCGTCGAACAATTATTTAACAAGCACGGAATCTCGGTCAAGGTGAGATTGGAATTGGGCGGTAATGAAGCAATCAAACAAGCAATTGGTGTCGGTTTGGGAATTTCGGTACTATCCCGACATACGTTCACGCCAGAAGCTGCACTCTCTGGCTTGACGATTTTAGACGTGCAACATTTCCCGATCGAGCGGCATTGGTATATTATCTATCCAGATAACAAACAATTATCAATTCTGGCAAGTACTTTCTTTGACTTTCTCCAATTAGAATCTCAAGCGATCGCCGCAAAAATGTTTTCTAAAACTATTATCTAAATTCGTAAAATCGAACATTCATTCAGATCGGTACAATTAAAAAATATGTCGATCGAAACCCTACTCACCTTATTAAATAAACTTCCGTGATAGATCGATTAGAAGCTAGTTTCGATAAAGTCTTGGCAGCCTTAACTCAAAAGCTCCACACTGACGAACAATTTACATTACGATTGCGGGGTGAAGTCAGTCAGTTTACCCGATTCAATCATGCCAAAGTTCGCCAGACAGGCATCGTCCGCGATGGTAGTCTCCAACTCAAATTAATCTGCCAACAGCGCAGCAGCTCAGTAGAATTTCCCTTTACAGGCGACTCCGAACTAGATCTCCCGCAAGCACTAGCCGCCCTAACAGCCTTGCGTGCAGAAGTCCCCCAATTGCCCGTAGATCCTTATTTGGTAATCCCGACAGGGAATGCTGCCAGCCATGAAGTCCATGCAGGCGCACTATTACCAGATGCCCAAGTCGTCGGCAGCTTATTACCCGTTGTCAATAATCTCGATTTTACAGGCTTATACGCCGCTGGCACCGTACTGCGGGGCTATGCCGATAGTAGCGGTCAAAAACATTGGTTTGCCACCGAGTCGTATACTTTAGATTATTCGCTCTTTACCAGTACCGGGCAAGCCGTCAAAGGCACCCTTGCTGGCAGTCATTGGGATGATGCCGCTTATCAAGCCAAGATTGCCGAATCTAAAACCCAACTAGCTCGACTAGAACAACCGCTCAAGACGATCGAACGTGGTAAATATCGCACCTACCTGGCTCCAGCGGCAACTGCCGACCTGCTGGGAATGCTCTCGTGGGGGGGAATCAGCGAGGCAGCCTTACAGCAGGGACGGAGCTGTTTTGGGGCACTACAGCGCAAAGAACAACACCTCTCCCCACAATTAACCATTTCTGAAAATTTCCAGCGCGGCTTAGTACCCAGATTTAACGAACTGGGCGAAATTGCCCCAGCTCATCTGACTTTAATCGATCGCGGTCGGTTAGCAAATACCCTCGTCAACGCCCGTACTGCTAAAGAATACCAAAAACCAGCCAATGGAGCCAATCGGGGCGAATCGCTGCGTTCTGCCGAAATTGCTACGGGAGAGTTAACACCCGATCGGATTTTAGCAACATTAGACACCGGATTATACTTATCCAATCTCCATTATCTCAACTGGAGCGATCGACCGACTGGTCGCATTACTGGCATGACTCGCTACGCCTGTTTCTGGGTCGAAGGGGGCGAGATCGTTGCGCCGATCGCCAATTTACGCTTTGATGAAAGTCTGTACCGTTGTTGGGGCGATAATCTCTTATCATTGACAACCAATGTCGAATTCATCCCCGATGTCGATACCTACAGCAATCGCCAACTCGGCGGGAGCTGGGTACCGGGATTGTTAATTAAAGATTTTACCTATACGCTCTAGTTTTAATTCCCGCTGTTTTGGGCACAATAACTAATATTATCGTCATTAAACTCTAAGTTGGAATTCGCAACCTTCAACTTCTCACTGCTAACCCATGTCCACAGAGGAAGAACAATTTAAAATTCATTTTTGGGGCGTGCGCGGGAGTATTGCCTGTCCGGGGACTGCCACCGTGCGCTATGGTGGCAATACGCCCTGCGTGGAAATGTTAGTGGGCGGTCATCGGCTAATTTTTGACGCAGGGACAGGGATTCACGTCTTAGGGCAATCTTTATTAGGCAACCTCCCCGTCAGCGGACATTTGTTTTTTTCGCACTCCCATTGGGATCACATTCAGGGGTTTCCGTTCTTTTCGCCCGCATTTATGGAAGGAAACGAATTCGACATCTATGGGGGCGTAATTCCGCATGGCGTGACGATCGAACACCGCCTCCACGATCAGATGAATCAGCCCAATTTTCCGGTACCATTACAGGTAATGGGAGCCAATCTGCGGTTTCACAATATCGACTATGGCGATAAAATTCAAATCGGCGATGTTACCGTCGCTACTGGCGAGTTAAATCATCCTGGTGGGGCGATGGGTTATCGGGTAAGCTGGCAAGATTACACGGCGGCTTATATTACCGATACCGAACATTTTAGCACTGGACTCGATCGCCACATTTTAGCATTAGCCGATCGAGCCGACGTGTTGATTTATGATTGTACCTATACAGACGAAGAATATTACCATCCCCGCACTAGTAAAATTGGCTGGGGACACTCTACTTGGCAAGAAGGAGTTAAAATCGCCGCAGCCGCCAACGTGAAAAAATTAGTTATTTTTCATCACGATCCTATCCATGACGATAAATTTATGGACGCGATCGAGCTACAATCGATCCAAGCTTTCCCCGGATCGATCGTCGCCCGCGAAGGTATGAAAATTATGGTAGATGAAACGATTTCGATCGCGTATTAGAGAATGTCTGAAAAGGTTTTTTGATGTGGATCGTAGATCTAAATCCCCCTAATCCCCCTTTTCAAGGGGGACTTCCGGATCCAGTTCCCCCCTTTTCAAGGGGGGTTAGGGGGGATTTCTAGGGTTTAAGCTGAACAGCATTGAGTTCTCAGACATTCCCTTAGAATTAGTGATTAGTGGATAGTCAACTTTCACTTAAATCGGTTCCCTCATCATTCTTATATTTCATCTGCGCCCAGGTTAATTGCTTCACCTTCTCCACATTGCCCTGACTTGCAGCCTCCTTCAAATCTCGCTTCTCATGCGCGATGGCAATCGCCTCTTCCTTCGAGCGCGAACTACTGTCGAAACACTTCTCTAGGTTTTCAAAAACCCCCCGCCGTGATTTTGTGGCATGTTGGCGTTCGGTATCCAGCAATTTTGCCATCAATTCTAAGTGCATGGCATCGTCGCTACAAATCTCTTCTAAAATCGACCATTCATCGCCACCTAATAGCTTCTTTTCCTGAATTCGCGTATCTTTAAACGGCTTACCCATTACTTCCTCATAAATACGCGGTAAACTATCATCAAACTCGTGCTTCTCTTCTAACCAAATTCTTCTAATTTCTCCTAATTCTTCCTCAGTAATTAGGATAATATCTTGCATATCTGGTGGTGCAGTCTGCCGAATTTGCACCTGTGCTTCTAATACCCGTCGCAACCAATGTTCGCGCCAAAACTTAGTATACGGCCCCGGAATGGGCACTATTTCAGTGACTTCTTTATCTTCCTTAGATTTGCGCTCGAATAGTTCAACTCTACCATAAATTCGTCGAAAATCGCGCTTATCGCGATCGTCATGAATATCTAATTCATTCCGAATATCTAACAGTGGTTGCAACCATTCTTTATCCTCATCATTTTGAATCATCGCCTCCATCGACTTATCTTTACTCACCAACGTACACACCCAACAACCAAAGCGAGAATCGCCACAACTAGGTGTCGATGTATCGACAACTAACGGACACTCATTATCGGCAGTAGCACCACGATATAAAGTAAACAGATCCTGATTATTCCCACCCCAAGGATTTTTAAACTGCATCAGATACATCCACACCTCATCAGTCCGCCAATCTTCGATCGGGCTATATATGAGAGAATTAGCTAAATTAGGATTGGGACTGAGTCTATCTCTGACTCTGCCTACTTCATTTTTTTTTAAAACTGCGGCACGAATATTACTTTCACTTTTGCGGACACCTAAAACAATAATAGTTTCGCCATAGACTCTCAGAATATCGCGAATAAATTGATTAACAGGCTTAATTTTCATCCGCTCCGTACACCATCGAAACCCATGTCGTGGAGCTGGATAACCTTTACCCATCAAACATGCCCAAAATGAATCTTTGACTGCGGGGTGAAGTAAATGCGGCTCGAAAGGCATGGACTTTGCTTGAGCCGCAGCTTTTAGTACTTTCATCGAGTGAGTGACCCAAACCGCAACAATCGGATTTTCAACTAATGTATCGGTGGTCATCACATAAACTTTTTTGTGACGCTGTTCGACTGGTAGATCTTCGATCGCAGTCCAAATAAGCTGTAATATTGTTGATGAATCTTTTCCCCAAGATATGCCCACAATCCACGGGACAGTATCGCTTAGATATAGATCTTGAATCTCTCGTGTCAGTTCTTGAATATGTTCGACTAATTGCTCTAAGCTTCGAGCTGAAGGTAATGATGTTTGTAAATCGTTCACGATAATTATTTACTTTTAATTAGCTAAGGTTTAAACTTATTCTCTCGATGCCATTTCAATGATTCTAATCTTGGGAAATATCGTTTGTTACTTGGCAGTGCAATCGGTTCGCGATCGAAATCTTTCATTGCTCTCGTATATGGCGAATCATCATCTAAACCCTGTGCAACGATTATTCGATAGTTATCATCGATACTAAACCAACCTAGATCGAATGCCCAATGATGATTTTTACATAGCGATAACCCATTATCAATTTTACTATCCAAGAATTCAGAAAATGGTTTAATATGGGCACCATCGACAATATTTTGATTTGGATCTCTAATAATCCTCAGCTTGCAAAATGCACATCGATAATCATACTCTCGAACCACCAGTTTTCTAAAGAAAGAATTCCTGACGATCGATTTTCGCAAAGTGATTTTAATTTCAGAATCTAGATTTGGTAGCTGAAGAGGTTTGACTCGATCGAATTCTATGTCTATATCTGAAATAACAGCTAAGTTTAACTTACTATCTGTAAACCAAGTATTCACTAAACTATCTACTAAGACTTGTCTGATAGAAGAATCTTGTAGTAAATCAAATAGCTCGTCATCTAAATAAGCATACTCGACTTTTTCTTTGAGTTTATTAGTTGTCTTAATTCGTTCTCCTTCATAAGCATCATTAAATTTAACATGCCAAAATCTACCGCTTTGCAGGTGAACGAACGGATAATGTAGCGCATCCGTATAAGTAGACTTAGTGACTAGAATACTCCAGTATTTTTTAAATGTCTCGATTAACTCAGTCGATACGAAGATCCGGTTTTCGATAATCGACTTCTGCGTAATCAATTCTAGTACTGATAGAATCAAAATTGGCTGATGATTAGCCGTTCCACGTTCTTTGGTCTTGCTAACATTGAGAGTGGCAAAGCAGTTACAATAATAGGCTAGATCTCGCGAACAATGTGCCTCTGTTATTTGACTCATGTAAAAAAATACTGCATATCTATGGATCGATTAAGCTCATCCATTCTTTAGTATACAGGCAAAATGTCAGACTGATGAGTTTTTAAAAACTTAACGATATCACCTTTTGCAGGCATGTAACTACCATGTTTCTTTACCAGCAGGTTGACCCCAATCGTTCCCCACCGATTAGTTCTGGCGTAACACCAATTAGTAAGTCCTCCAGTTGATACTTTCTCTTGACTGATGAGATTACAACTGTGTTGTTGACAACTTCAATATTTACCTCTGTCCCAACCGTAAACCCTACTTCGTTTGCTACAGGCTGAGGAATTCTTACACCTAGGCTATTACCCCACTTACCCCTCTTCTGTCGCTCTGGACAGAGCGTGAAATTTAGTAGATCTTAGAGCTGGCTTA
>NZ_JANYJC010000270.1 GCF_025361915.1 Chamaesiphon sp. GL140_3_metabinner_50 | reverse complement strand
TACCGTCCGCCGACAGTTTCGGCTAGCAACTGTCTCCCGCAAATTGTGCGCCGGAGTTGTCCACGCTTATGCGTTGCGTGGGCTGGCTCGCGTTCAACGGATCGACGAGGAAAGTCAGAATCTCGCACGCGGCAAATGATTCAGCTTGCCGAAGCTCTGTCTCCCTGCGTATTATGGATCGATGAAATCGATAAGGCTTTTGCGGGTATCGATGGTAAAGGCGATGCAGGTACATCGAGTCGGGTATTCGGGACGTTTATTACTTGGCTGACTGAGAAAACTTCACCCGTTTTTGTCGTCGCGACGGCAAATAATATCGATGCGCTCCCCGCCGAAATGCTCCGCAAAGGCAGATTCGACGAGATCTTCTTCGTCGGCTTACCAACTAGAGCGGAACGTCGCGCCATTTTCAACGTCCATCTTACCAAGCTCCGCCCCCATAACCTCGCCCAGTACGATCTCGATCGATTAGCCTACGAAACCCCCGATTTTTCTGGTGCCGAAATCGAACAAACTCTCGTCGAAGCCATGCATATCGGCTTCAGTCAAAACCGCGATTTCACCACTGATGATATTCTAGAATCAGCCAGTCAAATGATTCCCCTCGCAGTCACCGCCCAAGCCCAAATTCAATTCCTTCAAGACTGGGCGAATTCTGGCAAAGCCAGATTAGCATCGAGACAGGCTAGGCTTTAGGCTTTAGGTTTTGGGCTTTAGGTTTTAGCCTTTAGGTAGCAAACGTCTCTTTCATCCCTAGCCAAATAAAACATCTTCTCTTACCCCTAAAGCCTAATACCCAATACCTAATACCTAACGTATGAACTTCGCCCTTAAATCGCTACAATTAATCATTGGCATGACGATCGGATTAATCGGATTGCTGGGAGTATTAGGTGGCGCAGGTTATTACTTCTTCATCACTCAAATGAGTACCCGTGCGCCCAAGCCCATATTTGCCGAAGAGCGCGATGGGGGTAAATCGTTAGCTGCTAAACCCAAACCCAAATTGCCTGTAGCAACTAAGTCACCAGCAGTCGCTAAAGCTCCGCAAAATCCCGACCAGCTCCCGCCTGAAGCTTACGATGCTAAAGTAGTCTGGAAAGATGGACTATCGCTCAAGAAAGAACCCGTTCCTGGTGCCGAAAAAGTTGGGAGCGTAGTATTTAATGCTCCAGTGGCGATCGTCAAAACCAGCGATGATAAACAGTGGGTATTAATTCGATCGCAAGTCGATAACGCTCAAGGCTGGGTAAAAGCAGGTAATATCGATAAATCTAAAGCCGCCGCCGTTGATGCACCAGCGCAAGCTGCACCCCCAGAACCGAGAGCTAGAAATAGAAACAGAGTCAGAAATAGACCCCGCATTCAAACCAATACTGATGAGAATTAGGGAGATGGGAGTAAGGAGTAAGGAGTAGGGAGTAAGAAGTAAGAAGTAAGAAGTAAGGAGATTTGCTCCGCTCTGGCACCGCCACCGATTTCCAGTCTCCAGGCACTTCTTACCCCGCACTTACGTTAACCACTATTTCATGTCATAACCAAACAAGTTGGCATTAACTTCATCCAGATTGATATCTGCCAAACCATACTCGCGCCAACGTCTGTCTACCATCGCCGCAATTGCTGGATCTGATTCCAACTGTTCGCCCCATTCAGATTCGGTTTCTGGATAAACTTTGGTTGTCGCATCGATACCCATTCGGCTTCCCAATCCGACTTTTGGGGTGGCAAAATCGAGTTTATCAAATGGGGTATCGGGAATGATAAATACATCGCGCTGCGGATCGACTTTAGAACTAACCGCCCAGACAACTTGGCGCGGATCGCGGATATTGATATCCTTATCGACGACGATGACAAATTTGGTATAAGTAAATTGGGGTAAAGCACTCCAGAAGGCGAGTGCTGCGCGTCTGGCTTGTCCGGGATACGCTTTATCGATCGAAATTATCGCCGCTTTGTAGCTCAATGCCTCCATCGGTAAGAAAAAGTCTACAATTTCTGGTACCTGTTGGCGTAGAATTGGTGTATAAATTCGGTTGAGTGCGATCGCCATCATTGCTTCTTCCTTAGGCGGACGACCGCTGAAAGTAGTCAGATAAATGGGGTCTTTGCGATGAGTCATGCAGTTGAACCGAATCAACGGGCATGATTTGGATTGGTTGTAGTAACCCATGTGATCGCCAAATGGCCCATCGACCATTTCTTCACCGGGCGTAATCGTCCCTTCCAGCACGAATTCTGAATCGGCGGGGACTTCAAGATCGACCGTTTTACATTTTGCTAGTTTGACACCACCGCCGCCATAGATCCCGGCAAATAACCACTCGGATAAATCGATCGGAATTGGGGTCGCCGCTGCCATAATGATCAGCGGATGTACGCCTAGTGCGATCGCAATTTCTAGTTTTTTACCCCGTTCGGCAGCTTTGCGGAGATGACGCGCACCCCCACGGATGGATAACCACTGGACGGTCATCGTATTTTTAGATTGCAACTGAAGTCGGTAGACCCCAATATTCGGCGTACCAGTTTCACAATCTTTAGTAATCACCAGTCCCAGTGTGACGATCTTGCCCGCATCGCCAGTATAAGGGCGGATTAAGGGCAGGCTATTTAAGTCTAGGTCATTTCCTTCAACTACAATCTGTTGACAGGGTGGGAAGTAATCTCGGCTGGGTTTGGCTTTCAGGACATCGAATAATACTTTGCCAAATTCGACGGCTTGTGCGACTTTTTTGGGTGGTTTGGGCTGCTGGAGCATCGCTAATTTACGCCCCAGATCTTCTAGTTCTTGGGGTTTCTCCATATTCATCGCCCAGCAGATCCGCTCGACGGTACCCATAATATTTACGGCTACCGGATATTTGGCTCCTTTGACGTTCTCAAATAATAAGCCAGGGCCGCCACATTGCAACATCCGATTGGAAATTTCGGCAATCTCTAAGTCGGAGTCTACGAGTGTCTTAATTCGTCGCAGTTGTCCCCGCTGTTCGAGTACTTTTAAAAATTCTCTGAAGTCCGCCGCCATGCGATCGCCCAATGTAAAGTTATGTCTCTATTGTATAGGAGATGAGGGGTGGGGGTTGGGAGTGAGGAGTAAGAAGTAAGGAGTAAGAAGTAAGAAGTAAGAAGTAGGTGTGCAATTACTCCTAAAGCCTAAAGCCTAAAGCCTAATACCTAATACCTAGTACCTAAAGCTTAATACCTAATTCCTATTTCTGAGTCCGAAAGCTGTAGAAGGCGTAGGTATCAAAGAGTGCGCCGACGAAGCCGCAGACGATGGCAATGGTTAACATGCCTTGAAAGGGGCAGCCGCCGCCAAAGGTGTAGAGAAAATCCAGTAACATATTAGTCGCGATCTGCCCGATCGTTCCGATACCGGGAATACATGTTAGTAGCCAAGTGCCCGTCAACGATCCGGCAACGATCGAAATCGGCGCGAAAAAACTCAAAACTGTAGCCAGAGATAGTGAACGTAAGAAGTTTGATGACACGATCGTAAACCTCACCCGCCTGATGGCTTAAAGAACGCGCTAGATTTAACGCATCCATTTATCATAAATTAGGAAGCTGTCGATCGGCTGAATCTGTGAGAAATCTTAAAATATCATTAAACTTTTTGACGATCGCCTAAAAATCTATGTATGGTGCGCCAAACCTAGCCCAGATCTAGTATTTACCGGATCGATCTCCCCGACTGACTCCTGCGATTGCGATCGGGTAAATGAACATCGCTCCGTGTAACTATGCTCCTTGAGTCCTTACGCCTTCCCCTTTTCCATTCGCTATCTATGGCTGCCATGCGTGCAAACTAATATTAACGAGATGGCTGGCAGATCGTTACAATTAAGTAAGGAATACTAACAACCCCCCAATTTATGAGAGAGTAATCGAA
>NZ_JANYJC010000252.1 GCF_025361915.1 Chamaesiphon sp. GL140_3_metabinner_50 | reverse complement strand
TTTTTAATTAAACCCGTTCGCAAGATCTACAGCGGTTTAATCGAACAAGAATGGCCGAATATTCAGCGGATTATGGCTTCGTTGGCACAGAAGGATGTGACGCAGGCAACGATTGTGAGAAAGCTAGCCAGCTACGAACGGCAGAACCAAACTAAAAAGGCTTTATGGGAGTTGGAGAATATTTGTCGGACGTTGTACATCTTGGACTTTATTGATGATGTGACGTTACGACAGACTGTGCAAAAAGCACTCAACCGTGGAGAAGCTTATCATCGGTTTCGACGGGCGGTAGCTTATGTTAATGGTGGGAAGTTTCGGGTGAAAACTGAGGGTGAGCAGCAGATCTGGAATGAATGCTCGCGACTGATCTCTAATGCAGTCATTTACTACAATACGTTGCTGTTATCGCGGGTTTACGAGCAGAAACAGGCGGCTGACGACCAAGAGGCACTAGCGATTATTAAAGACATTTCTCCCGTAGCATGGCAGCATATCAATCTGTTTGGGACATTTGAGTTCAGTCCATCTACATCACAGGTCGATATTGATGCTTTGGTTGTTCGCTATGCTGACCCGACTTACTGGCATCAAGCGATTCAAGATGAAGCCGAATCTAATCTTGGCTCAAAGCCATGACTAGCAAGGGTTTGAAATGTACTTGTACATTTTTGGCGCGTTGGGCTATTTTAGCCTACTGCGGGCGATTCCTGCCGTACCTACTAAAGTTAAGACTCGCTCGTCTAGCGGCGATTTCCGGTCTTTGTCAGGGGAGCGGGCGATTCTAACTTCAGCCACGGACAAGTTACTAATACTTATATATATCTAACAGTATTTTATCACATGAGCTAGTTGTCGTTGGCGAAGCCTAGCCTCTGGCTAATCGGGTTAGTGTTCGAGCGTTGTCAAGCCCAGAACACAAAGATGGATTCGAGATCGGCTACTAAATTGTGTAGCCCTTAAATATTCTTTGATTCGTTCTGCGTTCGCGTAGCGTAGGCACAAGCCTAATCGGGAAATTCAGGTTGTCACTTGACAAGCATATTAGTTCGGGATTATGCTGGCTACTATATAGTTGTCACTTGACAACCCTATCGAAGCTTGCGCGTCGTCTGGCGACGATCGGACTAGTTAAATAATGCCGAGGTTACTATGTCACGACGATCTCACCCACACTCAGATATTGAAGATGCGCTAAAGTACGCCGAAGAAAATGGGTGGCGGATTGATGTTGGGGGAGGTCATTGCTGGGGTAAAATTTATTGCCCTTACAACGATAAGGAATGTAGAGGTGGAATATTTTGCAGATCTAGTGTTTGGAGTACTCCTCGAAATCCAGGGAATCATGCAAAGCAAATTAGGAAAGTTGTCGATAACTGCACGACTAATAAAAATCTAAATCATCTCAGCGAAGAAGAGGAATAAATATGCAGGAATATAGTTTCACTCTCAAGTTTAATTTTCAAGATGCTAGCACCGATCCAAACAGCTATATAGAGAAGCTATATGAAGGTGGGTGTGATGATGCTCTGATTGGCGTTGGTAAGCAGGGATCTATTGCATTAGATTTTATGCGTGAGGCACCATCAGCATTTGAGGCTATTTCTGGAGCAATAACTAATGTCAAAAAAGTGATCCCAACTGCTATCTTAATTGAAGCGTCTCCAGATTTTGTTGGTTTAACAGATATCGCTGATATTATTGGATGTACGCGCCAAAATATTAGAAATGTTATTGTAAACGACCGCTCTAGATCTCCATTACCCGTGTACGAGGGTACGCCATCAATCTGGCATCTGTCTGAGGTTTTAACTTGGTTGAAAGAAGATAAAACTTACACGATCGATGAAGCATTGTTAGAAGTTTCTAGAATAAACATGAACTTTAACATTGCTAGAAACTGGCGGAAGATCGAGCCTATGCTTCAAGAAAATATTAAAGCTCTAGTTGCTTAGATGATAATTCAATTGAGGATGAGTTTGAAGACTTCGATCGGATTAATCATCATAGATTTGACTAGTTTGTGAGGGTATCTAGCTTATCCAATAATTCTAGACCTCTATTCACATTTCCTAACTGCATGACAGTTTTACCCATTTTTATACCTAGTACTAGGCGGCATAAATAAAGCCGCATTTCAATTACAGAGTGGCTTACCTTTGTAAGTCCATTTAAAAGGCTTTGCCATTGTGCGATTAAAGTACTCTACAAATTCGAGAATCCGACTTTTTAGAGCATCAGTACTAGCAAAGTTACCTCTTCGCAATAGCTTCCGCATCAGAATCCCAAACCAAATTTCAATTTGATTCATCCATGAACAATGCTTGGGCGTAAAATGTACAACCAAGCGATGAGTGGGATCTGCCAAAAACTCAGATCTAGTAGACATCGAATGGAGAATGCCAGATTTGCCCTTACAGCCCAATTCAATCGGGACAGGTTCTAAGGAAGCGGCAAGACGAACTAAAGCTTCGGATTGATGAGTGTTCAGACAGTCCATGACTAGATGATATTTAGGCGCATGAGGCGATTGTGCCAACAGATGACTGACATGAGCCTCAAAGTCTTGCTCGGTTCGTGTATCTCCCACCGTGGCAAGGTCAATTGCGCCAGTGGCGACATTAAAACTGGCAATTAAAGTCTGAGTACCATGCCGAATGTACTCAAATTCCCTTTTTACACTACGTCCTGGTTTCATTGGAATGTCTGGCATTGTTCGTTCTAAAGCTTGAATTCCGGTCATTTCATCCAGGCTCAATGTGACTTCTCCCTCTAATGCTCGTGATTGTGCTAGTTCATAGACTTGACAGATATCTTCAACTTTAGGCTTGAATTGATGGTCGGGGGGGGGTTCAACCAGTAGTTACTCTGGTACGGTTTAAGGTCTGCTTCTTTGAGTAACCGTCCGACATGTCGTTCACTAATCGATTCGACTATCCCTTGTTTGACTAGTTCCAACGCCAATTCTCTTGCACTCCAGTGGCTGATGGGGCGGTCATACTGTGCTGGTGGGGCACAAGCGATTGCATATAGTTGAGTAATCTGCTCCATCGTGAACGTCGCTGGACTTCCAGGTCGCGATTCATCTTTAAGCCGCTCTCTTAGTGGTACTTCTGTTACTGATAATTCTCGCCACCTCCGCCGCCACAGGCGACTCATCTCTATGCCCACTCCTAATTCTTGAGCTATTTCTACATTACTTGAACCCGTCGCCGCTTGTAAAATAATTTTGGCACGTAAGGCTATCTGTTGTGGTGTACTTGTTCGTCTAAGCATCTGTTCTAACTCTTGACGTTCCGAGTCACTCAAGTCAATCTGGACTGCTTCAAGTTTTGGCATTATCTGTATTTCTTTTTCTCAAAAGCTCTCCTCCGATCATAGGGCTATTTATGCCGCCTTGTACTAGTATCGTTCAGCTCAAAGTCAGTGAAAGCCCCAATTGGCAAGCAGGGGTAAGTATTGCCAATAATCGGACTCCCAGCGTGGGGGAAATTCAAACTCAAGTCTTTGGCTCTCAGAATAACCTGACGGGTTTGGGCGATAGCGTTGGGGTGGCTTATGGTAAAAGTGAGGCGAGTAGCGTCTTCGATATTAACTATACGCTGCCACTCAATCCGCGTAATGGTACGCTGCGGCTTCAATATAGTAACTCGGCGAGTAGAGTCATCGAATCGCCATTTGACAGATTGGATATTAATAGTAAGGGGCAAGATTTTGGATTGACTTATCGCCAACCAATCATCCAAACTCCCGCGCGTGAATTTGCACTGGGCGCGACAATCGCTCGGCGCGAGACGGATACGGGCTATTTGTTCTCGGTTATCGGCGAACGGATTGCTTACCCGACTCCTGGCGCGGATGCTAATGGGTTGACAAGAGTGACAGCCGCGCGGTTTTTTCAAGACTATACAGTTAAGGATACCCAACAAGTGTTCGCCATGCGATCGCAGGTAAGTTTCGGTGTTAATGCGCTGGGTGCGACGATTAATTCTGGTTCGCCAGACAGTCAATTTTTGACTTGGCGGGGACAGGCTCAATACGTCCGCGCGCTGGCTCCTAATAGTATATTCCTGTTTAAGTTAGAGACTCAACTCGCCGATCGACCTTTACTCGCGCTCGAACAAATTGGCTTAGGGGGACAAGATACCGTGCGCGGCTACCGTCAGGATTTATTACTAGCTGATAATGGTGTCATCGCCAGTGCCGAAGTGAGGTTGCCGATTTTTACCACGCCTGAAAGTAAGCAAATACTTCAAGTCGTGCCCTTTCTCGATTTTGGCTGGGGATGGAATAAACCGAATAATCCTAGTCCCAATCCTACCCCAAGTACGATCGCCTCAGGCGGATTGGGGTTGCGCTATCAGGGTGGAGACAATTTTTCTGCCAAGTTAGACTATGGTATTCCGTTTAACGCGATCGATGCCACTAAACGCACTGGGCAAGAGAAAGGGTTTTATTTCTCGCTCAATTACAATCAATCGTTTTAAAGAAGGAGCGAAATTGGTGCGAATCCCCCTGTCTTGTCGGTTTTTTACATCACGGGAGAAACCCAGAATAAAACCGCCGCTAAATCCCCCTTAGAAAGGGGGACTTTAAAAGCCCCCTTTCCAAGGGGGTTGGGGGATTTAGATCTCCGCCGCAGCAACAAGATCGAATTTAGATAACTTTAAACTAATGAATCACAACAAAATATATCACTCGACTCTATTAATTAGCCTCCTCACCATCTTGCCTGCAACTGCGAGTAAACCGCCCCAAATTCCGACAGCGACTGCGGCAAATACTACCGCAGCTCCTAGCAATTCGCTCCTCACCGCCGCACAATCATTAAATCAACGCGGAGCCGAACTTTTAGCCGCAGGTAAAGCAGATAGAGCTTTGTCTAATTGGCAACAAGCACACAAGCTTTATACCCAAGCCAAAGATTCAAAAGGTATGATTGGTACTAAAATAAATCAAGCTCAAGCTCTCCAATCGTTAGGGTTTTATCGTCAAGCCTTACTAAATTTACAAGAAGTTAATACCACTCTGCAACAGCAACCAGATTCAGAGCTGAAAATGCAAGGTTTACTCGGATTGGGTAACTCACTGCGCGCCCTGAGAATGCTCGAACAAAAGACAACAACTGACAGCCAGGGGATAAATCTAGGTGCCAAAGAAACGCTAACTCAATCGCTCAAAATTGCGACAACGCGGCAAGATCGAGCCGCGATCGATCGGATTAATCTCAGCTTAGGTAATACGCTCAATCTCATTGGTGGTAAGGAACAATCGCAAGCCGCGATCGATACTTATGAAAAGATTGCCCTAGATGCGGCACCACTTATTCGCGTTCAGGCTCAAATTAATTTATACCGAATTCAATCGCAACCAGAACTAAAAACTGCGCCAAATACGCTGACATTTTTAACCGATACTCGGAAAGTTTTAGATCCGATCGCGCCCAGTCGCAGCACGGTTTATGCTTATATTAACCTGGCCGAAACCATCAAAAAAAATCAAGAAGGTAGTAAGATCGATCGCGAAATATTGATGCCAGCAGCGCGATTATTAACCACCGCGATCGAGCAAGCCAGAACGATTAAAGATTCCCGCAGTGAAGCTCAAGCGATCGGCTCTTTAGGTAGTTTATACGCTTTGACAGGGCAAAAGCTAGAAGCCAGAAATTTAACTCAAAAAGCCTTAGTAATTGCCGAAAATTTACCCGCTCCCGATTTAGCTTATCGACTCCATTGGCAACTAGGCAAAATTCTGACAGCTAATAATCCTCAAGAAAAAAATCTCGAAACGGCAACTTCCGCTTATCGTCAAGCCATCAATCATCTCAAATTATTACGTAACGATTTGAATGCGATCGATGCCGATTTACAATTTTCGTTCCGCGATAGTGTCGAACCAGTTTATCGCGAATATGTCAACCTGTTATTAAGAGATGGCAAACAAATATCTGAAGAGAATTTAGCCACTGCGCGCGATTTAATCGAATCGTTACAAGTTGCCGAATTAGAAAACTTTCTCCGTCAAGGCTGTTTGGATACATATACAGTCCAACTAGATAAAATCGATCGATCGGCAGTCGTAATTTATCCAATTATTTTACCCGATCGCGTGGCGACGATCGCCTCTATTCCGGGCAAACCCCTGCGCTATTACAGTCAAAAAATCTCCTCCGCCACAGTTGAAGAAACCGTCAGCCAACTGCAAACTAAAATTCAAGATTCTAAAATCGTCGATCTTAATTTTACGGCTAAACAAGAGCAGGCTTTCAAACAACAGTCCAAACAAATCTACGATCTGCTAATTGCTCCCCTCGCTGGAGATCTCGCCGCCGCTAAAACCAAAACATTAGTCTTCGTTTTAGATGGAGCATTCAGAACTATTCCGATGTCAGTATTGTACGACGGCAATAAATATTTAGTCGAAAATTACAATCTAGCATTAACACCAGGATTACAATTAGTTCCACCTCAAAATTCAACAGAGCGGATGCGATCGCAAGTTTTACTAGGTGGTATTTCGGAAAGTCGGCAAGGGTTTTCAGCTCTACCAGGTGTCAAACCCGAACTCGAATCGATTAGCCGTTTAGTGCCCCATCAAAAATTACTCAATGAGCAATTTAATAGTAATTTAGTTGCAACTAACTTAGTAGCCAGTAATGCCCCGATCGTTCATTTTGCTACTCACGGACAGTTTAGTTCTAAAGCCGAAGATACTTATATATTAACTTGGAATAATCGACTAAACCTCGACCAATTTAGTAATCTGCTTAAAGATCGCGGTACTCGCTCTGGTAATGCGATCGAGTTATTAGTACTAAGTGCTTGTCAGACAGCAACAGGCGATAACCGTGCTACGCTAGGATTAGCAGGCGTAGCAATTAAAGCACGCGCCAAAAGTACGATCGCCTCTTTATGGTCGGTTAGCGATGAGGCTACTCAAGATTTAATGGTTAACCTTTATCAAAATTTAGCCAATAAAAATCTCGGCAAAGGTGAATCTTTACGCCAAGCTCAACAGGCTCTACTCCGCAATCCTAAATATCGATCGCCCTACTATTGGGCACCATTTGTTTTGGTTGGAAACTGGCAATAAATCTCGACAAAAACTCACCCATACGGGTAATGTATTGTTAACATTCACAATTTATAAAAACATGGTTTTTCAACGTTACTTAGTTCCCATTAGTTTGACAATTACTACCGTGCTAATTGCACCTGTTCAAACTAATGCTGTTAAGTATGAAGCCAGGGCAATTTTAGCCAGAGATGTCGGTGCGATCGCCAAAAAAACTGTCGTCAGAATTGAATCGAC
>NZ_JANYJC010000234.1 GCF_025361915.1 Chamaesiphon sp. GL140_3_metabinner_50 | reverse complement strand
TGGGATCTTTGTGTGGGTGGCGATCCTAATTATCGAAGGGATTCAGTTACTGGCAATTAGATAAAAAATACGCGGCACTAATCGTAAATAAGTGCTGGTGTAAGCTGTGAAAATATTACCCCGTGCGAATTAATATTAATTATCGATCGCGCCTGCACGATCGATCGGCCAAAACCGAACTATTGCCTTACCGACAATTTTATTTTTAGGTACAAAACCCCAGTAGTGACTGTCATAGCTATTATTGCGGTTATCTCCCAATACTAAATACTGACCTTCAGGTACGATGCCATTAGGCGTTAAAGCCGTACTACTCCAATTATAACTCGGAGCTTCACCGAGATATTTCTCAGCGATAACTTTCCCATTGATATAAACTTTACCATTGTTGACTTCTACCCGATCGCCAGGTACGCCAATCACTCGTTTGATAAAATTATCTTTGAATTTTTGGTTGCCTTCAGCATCTACTTGCTTTGCTAACTCAGCGGTAGGGCTGAAAACAACAATATCACTGCGCACGGGATTAGTAAACCGATAACTAATTTTATCGACGATTAATTTATCGTTAATTTGTAATGTGGGTTGCATCGAAGCAGAAGGAATATAACAAGACTCAGCCACCGCAACCCGTAGCCCAAATGCGAACACAACACTCAATCCCAGCGTTTTGAGAGTTTCGATTGCGGGATGTTCGACTTTAGGTGTAGATGGAGAATTAGATTGTGGCTGTTTAGAACTCATGACATCGATCGCTGTAATATATAGTTAGGTAAATTGACGCGCTGGCATGAGTTTTGTTGCTAAATAATCCCCGATCGTGATGATTCTAGATTCGGCATCACTCAATCGAGCCGAACCGAGAGCTTGGTATTCGATCGGTAAATCCCGATCCCAAGCTCAGATTGTTGAGCTATCATTGCATTTAAACATTTATAATTTTGGCATTCGATCGCAACTATGGCGAAACGTCAACTACCAGAAACCACCGCTCGCGTGCGGGTTACCCATCACTCTTGGCAATTTGGTAAGGTTGTCGGCGAAGTAAGTGCTGGCGAATTTTGCTGGGACTTTCAGTGGTGCTGCCGCGAAGGTAGCCTAGAATTAATCGTCGAACCCGCGTTAGGACGTGCTTTGATTCAAGACGCTTTAGGTCGATTTTTAAAGCAGTGGGACTATCAATTAGAAGCTGGTGGCGATTATGAATTTACCGTCAGAGCAAAATTTTAATGTCGATAAATTGACAAATTTAACACCAATCCAAATTTTTTCGATCCCTTTGATAGCAAGAGATCTAGCTGAATCCGAACATTTTCGGAACTAGCGGAGTCAACAGAAAAGTGTCACAATCAAAATCGACTGTTAGTTAAATCTAACTGCGATTAACATCTCGATCGTCATCCTATGAAAAAAATCACTTTAACTGCTTTATCTACCGTTGTCTGCTCGTTACCCTTCGCAGCTAACTTAGCCGCTCCTGGTTTCGCACAACAGCAACCGACCAAAACTCCCACTACCAAAACCGCGCCAGCGACTACTCCTGGTGGAGTCAACTCGCAATCACAAGCGGTCGAGCAACTCAAGCTTACTAAAGAACAGCAGACTAAATTGCTCGAACTTCAGCAATCTGTCATGCAAAAGAAAATTGCCGTACTGACTCCCGCTCAAAAAGAACAGCTCAAGCTAGCAGTAAAGCAAGGTAAACCCCCCAGCTTGTCATTGACACCCGCTCAACAAACCCAACTTCAAGCCATCCAAACCGCAGCCATAGCTCAACAGGATGCCATCCTCACTACCGAACAAAAAGCCAAGCTCTTAGAAATGAACAAGCAGACCACTCCTCAACGCTAGAAGGCTGACGGCGGGTAGTAGGGTAGTGTTTTGATGTGGAACATCATTTTGCCTGCCCCTACCCCCTAATTCGCTCCGAACGACTGTTCGCAACATCTTCTAAATTGAGATTCGTCGTAGTTCGATCGTGCGTCCGATCGCCATATTCTGGTAGAATTTTGAAGGTTTCTAATAAGTGGCATCAATGGCTTCTACTCGCGCACGCATCGCACTGGACGCAATGGGTGGGGATGATGCACCCGCCGCCATAGTCGCGGGTGCGATCCTAGCCCAGACAGAATTAGCAGATGTAGACGTAATCTTGGTGGGCGATCCCGATCGCATTCAAGCTTGTCTGAACCAGCATCCCAACGCTCCCCAAATCGAGATTGTACCTGCCGAAGGGACGATCGAAATGCACGAAGAACCCCTGGGTGCCCTACGGCGCAAACCCAAGGCTTCGATTAATGTATCGATGCAGCTCGTTAAAGAGGGCAAAGCCGATGCAGTAGTTTCGGCTGGGCATTCTGGCGCAGCAATGGCAGCCGCATTATTAAGATTAGGACGGTTGCGGGGGATCGACAGACCTGCAATTGCGGCAGTATTTCCGACAAACCGTGCCGATAAGTCGGTACTAATTTTAGATGTCGGCGCGAATGTCGATTGTCGTCCCAAATATCTCGAACAATTTGCCGTAATGGGTTCGGTATACAGCCAGTGCGTGCTGGGTGTGGAAGTTCCCAAGGTGGGCTTGCTGAATATCGGTGAGGAAGAATCTAAGGGTAATGAGGTTGCACTCAAGGCGCATGAGGGTTTACGACAAAACGAACATATCAATTTTGTCGGCAATGCCGAAGGGCGCGATGTGCTGTCGGGCAATTTTGATGTCATTGTCTGCGACGGTTTCGTAGGTAATATCTTGCTCAAGTTTGCCGAAGCGGTGGGTAATATCGTCGTGCAAATGCTCAAAGAAGAGCTACCACGAGGCATCAATGGCAAAATCGGCACGGCATTACTCAAACCCAATCTCAAACGCCTAAAAAAACGCATCGATGCCGCCGAACATGGTGGTGGTTTATTATTAGGGGTAGAGGGTGTGTGCATTATCAGTCATGGTAGTTCGGATGCTTTCTCGATCGCTAATGCCATTCGCTTGGCTAAAAATGCGGTGGATAAAGATGTCATCGCCCAAATTCAATCTTCAACTCGCGACAAGTCACCACAACCAGAGCCAACCGTCGCTGGGGACTAACTACAATTCATAAGCTGTCAGTTAACTTAACGCCTATTATTACTACTAGTCATGGGTAATAGATAGCTGTTGCAACCTGGATCTACGTTCTAGATAGTCATCGCAAAACTTACTAAAATAGAAATGAAATTAGACGATTAGATCCATCCCCCTCCTCCCACACTCCCCACACTCCCGGTCCCCTCGTCCCCCTGTCCCCCCGTCCCCCTCTTCCCTCTATCTAAATGCCATCAAACTACACCTCAATGGGAGTCACTTTTATCGGATGCGGTGCGGCTGCTCCTGAGACTGTAGTCCTAAATGATGAGCTAGCGCAGGTGGTAGACACTTCCGATGAGTGGATTTCTAGCCGCACGGGCATCCGCCAGCGGCACATCAGCCACGATCGCGAGTCGTTGGCTGGATTGGCGACACAGGCGGCACAGCAGGCTCTAGAGATGGCTGGAGTGGCTGCAACCGATGTAGATCTGATAATTTTGGCAACTTCTTCAGCGGAAGATTTATTCGGTACGGCTTGTCAGATTCAGGCGCAGTTAGGCGCGACGAAGGCGGCGGCTTTTGACTTGACGGCGGCTTGTTCGGGGTTTGTATTTGGAGTAGTGACGGCGGCGCAGTTTTTACGATCGGGTGTATATCGGAATATTTTGGTAATTGGTGCCGATTTTTTATCGCGGTGGGTAAATTGGCAAGATCGCAATACTTGTGTGTTATTTGGCGATGGCGCGGGTGCGGTGTTAATGCAAGGTGCCGAAAATGTCGATCGATTGTTAGGGTTTGAAATTAACAGCGATGGTTCGCAAAATTGCTGTTTGAATCTGGCTTTTAAACCAGAATTAAGCGAGTTAATTCCTGGTGTAATTCTCACGCAAGGCAAGTATCAATACATTACGATGAATGGTAAAGATGTCTATCGCTTTGCCATTAATCGGGTGCCAGATGCGATCGATAAAGTCATTCATCAAGCCAATTTAACTAGTGCAGATATCGACTGGTTGATTTTGCATCAAGCCAACCAAAGAATTATGGATGCCGTCGCCGAACGTCTACACATATCGCCAGAAAAAGTAGTCAGTAATGTGGCTAAATATGGTAATACTTCAGCGGCTTCAATTCCGATCGCCTTGAATGAAGCAGTCAGAATGGGTAAAATTCAAGTTGGCGATACGATCGCCACATCCGGCTTTGGCGCAGGATTGAGTTGGGGTGCCGCAATTTTTAAGTGGGGCAAGTAATCAGATCGATCGCCTAATACCTAATATCTAACACCTAAAGCCTAAACTATGGAAGTCGATTTTCAACAAATTGAAGCGCGGAAAAAGATCTTAGAAAATACGCGAAGCGAACTAAAAAATCATTTTGTGGGTATCGACGAAACCATTGATGATTTGCTCGATTATATTCAGATCTGGTATTTGATGCCGGAAATTTTGAGCCGTCCGATTACTGTTAATTTGTGGGGAATGACGGGAGTTGGTAAAACAGATTTAGTCAGAAGACTGGTTAAATGTCTCAATTTTCAGGATCGGTTTATTGAAATAGAACTCAGCCATACCGAAGGAAGTTCTTGGGATAGTTCTGTCGGCTCCGCACTCAATCGCAATGGCATTAGCGACGGAAAACCCGCGATCGTTTTATTCGATGAAATTCAACGGTTTAATACCTTAAATCCCGACGGAAGTGCGGTGCAATCTTCGCGGTTTACCGATTTCTGGGAATTGTTAAGCGATGGTAAATTGTCTAAGCGAGTTAAAGACGATCTAGATTATTACATTCAAGATTATTTATATCAGCAAAAAAACATCAAAAAGCGCAAAGAACGCGGCGAAGAAGATGTCGATAAAAATCCGACAATGGGTTTTTACGAAGCCAAAAATCTCAAGTCAATGTTGCAATTAGATGGCGATATTTCGGATATTGCCGAAATGTCTCAAATGCAAATGGTCGAACAAATTCGCCAAGCAAAACAAAAGAAAAAAGTTTACGAACCGATCGATCGTTCTAAGACATTAATTATTATTAGTGGCAACTTAGATGAAGCTTTTTCAATGGCAACTCAAATTGCCGAGTCAGATGTTGATGCGGATATTTTTCATGCTTTTACTAAGAAGATTACCCTAGTAGATATTAAGAACGCCCTTAGTAAAAGTTTTCGTCCCGAACAAGTAGCCAGATTTGGGAATATTCACCTAATTTATGCCAGTCTCAAAAAGTGCGATTTCGAGCAACTAATCGAACACGAGATCGATCGCATTATCAAGATAACTAAAGAGAAATTTGATATCAGTGTAAAAGTCGATCGATCGATTCACAAATTAGTTTATCGAAATGGTGTTTTTCCAGTCCAAGGAGTTCGTCCGGTCTTTTCGAGCTTAGTTGACATTCTCGAAACCAATCTTTCTAAATTTTTATTCACCGCTTTACTCCGCAGTGAAAAGTATATCGATATTAATTATGACTTTGTTAAATCACAAATTAATGCCCAAATTGGTTACCAATTAGAAGAAATTCCATTCGTCGGGCGCATCGATAAAATTCGCGAAAGTAATCTCAGAGAAACGATCGTCAATATTAGCGTTCATGAATCCGGTCATGCGGTCGCTTACATGGTACTATTTGGTTTGGCACCACTACAGTTAAAATCTAAATTAGCTAGTAGTTATGCAGGTGGGTTTACCTTTCCCCACCAGATTTATGAAACTAAAGAAAACTTAATTAAACAAATTAAAATTTATCTAGCAGGCGGACTAGCAGAAGAGATTATCTTTGGTGATAAATTAGCTTCAGTCGGACGAATTCACGATCGCGAACAAGCGACTAAGATTGCGATCGACTATATTCGCCGCTACGGTTTCGATGAAGGATTTCAGGCTAACTATACCCTCGAATACGGGCACAGTATGGATATGAAAGCCACAGATTTAGATGTCGAAAAAATGGTCGTCCGCATGGCATCGGCAACTAGAGAGCTATTATCTGCTCATCGATCGTTACTCCAACAATTATCGTGGCAACTTGCTGCAACTGGTAGTTTAGCAGCAACGGAAGTGTCCGCGATCGGGCTAAAATATGGTGTACCAGTAATAGTTGAAGCAGAAGGATTCTTGATGATTCCTGCCTACAATCAATTGCTAACCGAACCGGAACATTAACCGGAATCCACATCACCTTCAATCTCAGAAGGATGATTTTTATCAAGCGTAATTAACATGAAAACCGCATGGGTATTTCCCGGACAAGGCTCGCAAGTACTCGGCATGGGGGTAGACTTATTAGAGATCGCCTCAGCTAAAGCAACATTCGATCGAGCCACCGAAATTCTAGGCTGGTCGATCGTCGATATTTGCCAAAATGATGAAGTAAAATTGGCAAATACTCGCTACACTCAACCCTGCTTGTACGTGATGGAGTGCATTTTAGTCGATTTACTCCAACACCGATTGCAACCCGATGTAGTTGCGGGACATAGTTTAGGTGAGTACGTCGCCTTGTATGCTGCTGGAGCCTTCGATTTTGAGACAGGATTGCAACTAGTCAAGCGGCGCGCCGAATTAATGGATTTAGCCTCCGAAGGTGGCATGACAGCCTTAATAGGCTTCGATCGAGCGCAATTAGAATCCGCGATTGCCGACACTAAAGGAGTAGTTTTGGCAAACGATAATAGTTCCGCTCAAGCCGTAATTTCGGGTACGGCGGCGGGAATAGCCGCAGTAGTCAGCCAAATTAAAGTCAAACGCGCCATTCCCCTCAATGTTTCCGGTGCATTCCATTCCCCCATGATGGCAACCGCCGCCGCCGAATTTGGCAAGCTATTAGCTTTGATCGTTTTTAATAACGCTAAAATTCCCGTCCTCTCGAATGTCGCACCCACACCCACCACCAACGGAGACGAACTAAAAGAACGCCTGAATCAGCAAATTACCGGATCGGTTCGGTGGCGCGAAATCTCGCTCCAGTTGCCAGAATTGGGCATTCAACAGGCGATCGAAGTCGGGCCGGGAAAAGTCCTCGGCGGACTAATTAAGCGCACCTGTGAGGGCATTTCAGTGGTACAAATCGGGACTCGATCGGAGTTAGAATCGATCGTACCAGGCTAATATTAAATTTAGATTGATGATGCGATCGCCAGATCTAAAACATAATCGGGTAAATTCTACCGAGAACTTCCAGCAATAAGTCTTTAGGACAAATAGCAATTAATTCAGCTCCTCTCGATTTATAATCTAACGATCGCAATTGGTCTGCCATCACGACACCAGTTACAGCTTCACCTTCGGGAATACTAACGTAGAAAGGGTTTTTTCGCTGGGTATTGCTAACCGGACAAACCAAGATAAAACCTCGGTGCTGGTTAAATTCAGTGTGGCTGACGACTAGTGCTGGACGCTTACCCATCTGTTCGCGTCCAGATTGCGGGTCGAAATTCAGCCAGATCAAATCGCCACACGCTGGAATGTAGTCTACCATTGTTCTGCGCCACTAGGTTGACCCCAATCGATCTCTGGCTCTAGCTCTAGTTCCTGGTTGAGTAGTTCAACCAAGGTGTATTTAGGCATTTTCTGGAGTGGCTCGACGATGAGTTGACCTTTTTCCAGCCGACAATCAACTTCGTCATTGACACCCAAAGCCAATTCATCTGCAATATGTTTAGGAATTCTGACAGCTAAAGAATTTCCCCAGCGACCAATTTGAGATTTCATACTAATCGATCTAAGATACACAAAGTATATCATCCTCCGATCGAGATTAGCAATAACATTAGCATCGAGTTAGGTACGATCGAGTTATTGTCATGTTGGGATTCGATCGGACTTACCATGCGATCTAAAATGTTAAACTTAAAGTATAAAATTTATCCACAAACCTAGTGGCTGAAATTCCTCCAGAAACGATCGCTAAAATATTAGAACTAATCGGTAGACTATCTATTCTCATTGACAGATCGTCTGCGGCAGAGTTGGCAATCTTCAATACCTATGGTGAAATAGAAGAGGTCGCTTATGTATTAGAACAGTTGGACAATACTAAAGAAAGAGGAATAGCCTCTTATACCAGGCTTTCTAGTTTGCTGCTAAAAGTATCCAGATTTCAACCATCAGCACCTATGGCAATGGTCGAAATGTTGGCTCAATCTATTGAAATAGCCGAAGCGATAGTCGATGCTGGTGAAGCAACCGTTAAAGAATCAAAAAGTGATTGGAACATCTAATGAATAAGCAACCCATTCCAGATCCCGAACTAGTGAAGAAAACCGTACGCGAACTAAAGGCACTTTGTCGTCAGTTCGATCTGCTTAATTTTCAGCTTGATGAATTAATCGCCTACGTTGATGCAGAAATTCGCAAGAGTCCCTTAACGGCATATCGGTTAGGTAAAACTCCTCGACAGACGATCGATTCTCCAGAGGAGCGGGCTTTCCGCCAACAAGATTAGCACCCACATTGGCATCGAGTTGGGTACGCTAGAGTTATTGTCTACTATACTCCCTCCCTACTCACTAGATTTATCGCTAACTGCGCGCATGATGCGCGAGAGATCGTATTTTTCATCTACAGAAATTCGACTGGGAGAACCGCTAATAATGCCCTCGTAATTACGGAACGAATCTTTAATTTCCGCACCATCTTTGCTAATCGTGTATTCGTGAATGCCCTTATCGTGCCAAGAGCCGCGCATTTTAAAAACATTGAGCGCGCGTGCCATTTCGCCGCGAATCTCGACATATTGGAGCATCAAAATTGTATCGGTAATCGTCGAAATATGGGAATCGGTAATGGAATTAGCTCCCATAAATTGGTCGGAAGTATTTGTAAAAAAGCCCGTAATTTCTTCTTGCTTGGCGTAACCAGTTACGCCAATTACAAATTGCCTAAACGAGTTATTGCTCACGCCGCGTGCCAGAGCTGAGAGCGAATCGATCGCAATTCGATCGGGTTTAAATTCGGCAATTTCTGACTTAATTGTTTGTAAATGATCTTCTAATCCAGCCGACTCTGGATAGGTACATAAAATTTTGAGCAGTCCTTGTTTCTCCAACTCTTCAAAATCGATCCCCCACGAAGAAGCGTTCCGCGATAACTGTGCGCGTGACTCTTCATAAGCAAACAAAATCGCTCGTTCTCCTGCCAAACAAGCTTCCTGAACAAATTTGCTCACTAGCAAGGTTTTCCCCGTACCAGTGGCTCCCGTCGCCAAAATAATCGAGTCCTTGAAATAGCCCCCGCCGCACATCGCATCTAAGGCTTTGACCCCAGATGATACCCGCACGTTAGAAGACTTCTGGGTGAGCCGCATTGCCCCCAATGGGAAGATATTGATCCCATGATTAGTGATCGTAAATGGGTACTCGCCTTTCATGTGCGTCGTTCCCCGCAATTTGAGAATTTCAATAGTCCGGCGGCGACGTTCGCCTTCTAGTACATTTCGGACGATTGCGACATTATCAGAGACAAATTCTTCGACACCAAATCGCGCCACTGGGCCGTATTCTTCAACGCGCTCGGTGGTCATAATGGTAGTCGCACCCATTTGTTTGAGTCGCGCTACCAGCCGAAAAATCTCGCGCCTAACTACCGAAGCTGCGTCGTATTGTTGAAAGATTGCTGTTACCGAATCGATCGACACCCGCTTGGCTTTATACTTAACAAAAGCATATTGAATTCGTTCTATTAATGCAGACAAATCGAAACTACCGACTACTTCTTGTCCTTCAGGATCTGGAGAGGCATCGAGAATAAATAACTTGCCATCGTCGATCGATTGCTGGAGATCCCAACCAAAACTGTGGGCGTTTTTGATAATATCAGCAGGTGATTCCTCGAACGTGACAAAGATTCCAGGCTCTTCAAAGTAGTGAATTCCGTTGTAAACAAATTGGACGGCTAACATAGTTTTACCCGTTCCCGATGTACCACTGAGGATCGTCGTTCTGCCAGATGGTAACCCACCATGAGAAATGTCATCGAATCCCTCGATCATGGTGCGAATTTTTTGCACGCCTAAGGGATGGAGCGGTAATTCTGCTAATTGATTCGTACTGGTCATTGCTGAGATTTGAAAAATTTCTAACTAAATAACTAATTCAACTCGATTACCTCGCGGCGCGGCTACGCCAACGAGCGTTCGCGTCGCTTGTTGGAGGCGGTTTGCTGTCGATAACGGCTGAAATTTACCCATCTAAAAATCGCCATCCCGTTCGGATAGTTCTTCATACAATAGATCCAATCCAATTAATACTTTTTCGCGATCGGATAAATCGCCAATAATCTTCCGCACTGGTGGCGGTAACACTTTAGAGAGAGTCGGAGTTGCGAGAATTTTATCTTCTTCTGCTAGTTGCGGATTTTTGAGTACATCAATTACTTTAAGCGCATATACGCCTTTAAACTCTTCTTCTAATATATTCTTTAGAGTTCGTAGTGCTCTGACCGAATTAGGTGTGTTTCCCGCCACATATAGCTTCAACACATAAGTTTTCATTAATGGAGGCATAAGTCAAATTATTAATTATCGGTTGTAAAATATTTAACTCAGTTACCTGCAAGGGACGATCTACACTCGATTCCTCCCATCGGATCTAGAGTCTTTAGAATTGCTTATCCGATCGCCGACGACAATCTCCATCACAATAATCGCATCGATCGGCAACTGTGGCTACTCACATCTTGCACCAATTCTCGCATGAGGGCGATCTCCAGCACAGAGTAAACAGCTAAACCCGAACATCCGCTCGTCCCTAAATTTAGCACGACCCAAGATAGTCACTGGTAAATCGAACTGTTACAGCTCTCGCGGTACCGATCGACGGTACATCTCACATAAGTGGGCGATGATGTCAATCAGTGTCAGACGGTATTCGAGCAAAATTTCCTCGCTGCGTCCTTCCAATTTTAACTGGTCTGAGAACTCTTCCATCAATTCCATGTGAATCTTGACAATTTCCGAAACAGCCAAATCGCGGAAAAAGATCTCGTTGACAAACTCGTCGATTTTGTCATCGTGCCGACTGTCGGCAAAATATTCCAGAACGATTTTGCGATACTGTAACTTGAGTTCGGTCAATAACTCCTGCTTGTGCTGGCGATCGAGCCGTCGAAAAAATTGTTGGGAGTTCCGCTTGTAGTAAACTGCTAAATAACCCAACCGCTCGCTAAGTTTGTCTGCTAGACGGCTTTGTTGCTGGAGCAAAAAGTTGGATTCGGGAATCTTGATGTGAGTTCGAGTTTGGGCAGGTTTGGAATCCTCAGATGTTGGCACGATTGGTGTCAAGTTCAAAAACTTGGCAATAGCTTTATCGATTGCTCCCCCAATTTCAGCTAATTCGGTTACTGCCAAAATTACTTCAGATGGCTGATAAATATAGCTACTAGATGCAGGTAAATTGGTGATTGCTGGATGTATGGGAGCCTGAGCGTTCGGCGGGATCAAGCGATGGACGACGACCACAGGCAAGATTAGCCCCCGCTCGTAAAGATAATTAATCGCTGGGAGCAGTTGTGCTTGAGCATAAAAGACTACGCAATCTAGCTCGTGCTTAGATATTTCCACATAGTCTAAAAACTCCGCTCGATCGGTAAAATAATTTAGGGCGTAACGATCTGCATCCAAATATCGACCCAACAACGGATAAATGTCTGTAGAGTCAGCTAAAACTGCAATCGTCAGAGAACCAGACAAAATAATTTACACTCGCTCATGGTACTCACACCTAACTCTTATAATCTTAATCTTTATTTTATAATTATACCACGATCGGTCTTGAAGGAGATGGGAGTTCTGAGATGGGAGACGGGGAGTGTGGGAAGTGTGGGAGGCGAAAAATTAAAGAACGCAGTTCCAAAACCTAAAACCTAAAACCTAAAACCTAAAACCCATCTCCGAACTTCTTACTTCTTACTCCTTACTCCTTACTTCTTACTCCCATCTCCCATCTCCCATCTCCGAACTCCCATCTCCTTACAATTTCAACGACTCGGTATTGACCTTCGATTCCCTGGAGAGGGCGACTTTACCAGTGCGGGCAATTTCTCTGATCCCGAATTTTTGTAAGACTTGGACGATCGCGACAATTTTACCAGGATCGCCGACTACTTCTAGAGTGAGGGCATCTTCAGAGGCATCTACCACCCGCGCTCTAAAAATGTGTGCGAGTTCGATAATTTCCGAGCGATGGGTACTACTGGCATTGACTTTGAGCAGCATCAATTCGCGTTCGACGCAAGGAATATCGGTAATATCCAAGACCTTGAGAATATTCACTAACTTGTATAACTGTTTGGTCAATTGTTCGATCGCCTGCTCGTCGCCATTGACTACCATCGTCACGCGCGAGCGACCTTCTTGTTCGGCGGGGCCAACCGCCAGACTTTCGATATTAAAGCCCCTGCGGGCAAATAGCCCCGCAATCCGAGTCAAAACTCCGGCTTCATCTTCAACCAAAACAGATAAAGTATGTTTCATTTTCTTAGGTGTTAGGTGTTAGGTATTAGGTGTTGGGGGTTAGGTATTAGGGTTAGGTATTAGGGTTAGGGGTTAGGTGTTCGGGGTTATGTGTTAGGTGTTAGGTATGAAGAGGTTGCGATCTTTGCTAAAACCTAAATCCTAACCTCCCATAGCCTAAATTCTAAAACCTAAATCCTAACCTCCCATAGCCTAAATTCCAAAGCCTAAAACCTAAAGCCTAATAC
>NZ_JANYJC010000231.1 GCF_025361915.1 Chamaesiphon sp. GL140_3_metabinner_50 | reverse complement strand
ATCGATTCCGGCTTTGGGATCTTCAAATAATACTTGCAGATCGCGCCCAATCCCGTCGGGGTTGAGTTCTTCTTTATTGGTGTCGCGCAGATAAGCTGCGACTTTACCGCGTAGCTCTTGAGCTTGAGCTTGAAGATCTGGCAATTGGATCGCGTTACTGGAGACGCGGGTGGATTCTAGTACTTCCGATCGAGCTGCCTCTAAAAAGTTGGCTAAATTGTCAATACTATCGGGTTGAATATCATCTCGCAATGAGAGTGTTTGGACGAAGTAATTGCGATCGATCGGCTCTAATTCTTGTTGAATTGCGGCGGGATCTGCTTGCGGATCGTAAATTACTTGCTTGAATTCTTCTTTAGCATTGGCTTGGCTGAGTTTCCAAGCGGGTGAGAACAACAGGTAGTTTTCTAAGTCGGCGCGAATCGGACTAAATACGGGGGTACCCTCATTCGGCTCTGCGCTCGATCCCGATTTAGCACTATCACCACCGAGTACGGATGCTTTAAGTTTATTTACCTGAGTGGCAACTTTCTCGACATCTAAATCTGAAAAGTCGGTATTTTGCACCACTTTACCCAACAGCGCACTCAAACCTAGTTGCAGAGCTTGACTAGCTAAGTTGCCACCATTGCCATCGCCGAGATTGGCACCTTTGACGATTTGTTGGAGTTTAGTTGCTAATTCGTCGGTATTAAGATCTGCGGGAGTTGCCGATTGAAGTAACGATCGAACTTGACTTTGGACATCTTTCTGTCCATCTTTGCTGGTAAGTTGTTTCCAGGTGCTTTCGAGTTTGTCGGCAACTTGGCTGATGTCTTGTTTAGAAAAATCCGTCCGACTGCTAATTAGATTGACAAAGGTTTGGCGATCGATATTACTAAGTAAATCGCTGGTATCGAGACCTTTGAGATCTGATTCTTTGATGAGTTTTTCAAATTGTGAGCCGATTTTATCTACGTCTAAATTAGGTAATTTGAGACCGCTCAACGAACTTTGCAGCGTTTTTTGGATGCTGCTGGGGTCGATTCCAGCAGTGAGTTCGCGACGGACGGCGGCGGTAATTTCTTCAGCAGTGGAGATCGCTTGACCTTTCGCCACATTGGCACCTACAGCCGTTGTCGCAGTGCCCAAAATTCCCTGAATGCCAGATGTCGCCGTACTGACGATCGAGCCGATTAAGGAGCCGACAGCCCGCGATCCGAGCCACATCACGACGGTAAAATAAACAGACCAAATCGTTACACCAACGATCGCGCCAATAAAGGTACTATTTACCAGCGTGAGTTTAACTGCCAAATAACACGCTGCAAATAAAGCGATCGACACTGTTACCAACACACCAAGTCCAATCTTGGTCTCGATCCCGCGAATGGTAGACAGCAAACTATCTTCTGAATCGGTATCGATATCGGTCAAATCGCCAGGAGAAGCGATCGCCGCGATCGATAAGTTAGTTAATAATAATTGAAAGGCAAATGCCATCGCAATTCCCGATAGTAAGCCGACAATTAGTTGGGGGGCAGAAGAGCTTTCTAATATGAATGCCCCAGGTTCGATTCTAATCTGTGCCAGTTGCGGCATAAAAACTGTTAACATGATGTTTTTCTCCGATTGATAATAGACCTGTCGATTCTACTGCACTGTTAGGTTTAAGCCCGATTTCATTAGCAAACCAAAAATCCACCTAGAAAAAATTTCCTAGGGGATGAGAATCGATAAAATAAGTCGAATCTAAGTTAGAAAATTAGTTGCTAATTCATTAGCTAAATATCGAGCTAATCATTACTAACGATCGATGGTGAAGGTGATTGACCAGTAAGTTGCTTTTCTGCAAAATAGTTATTGAGAAAAGTGCTGGCAAACGATAGAGCTATAGGAGCCAAGATAAATCCGACAAGCCCGCTGATGGCAAATCCCGGTACGAATAGTGCTGCCAACCATAGGCAAAAACCATTGACGAATAGCGAGAATAATCCCAAGCTCAATATATTAATTGGGAGCGACAGCAGCGATAGTACTGGGCGAATTGTCGAATTAATTCCGCCGATCGCTACAGCAGCGATTAGTGCTGCGGGGAAATTAGCAATATTTACACCGGGCACGACTAGATCGATAATTAATAAACCTAGTGCTGTTGCCAAGGTTGTCATCGCAAATCCGATGAGATAATGGTTGGTATTGTTAGTCATATTTTTTAAGTTTGCAACAAATTGGTACGGCTAATAAGTCGAATCATTGTAGTTTTCGTTTTGCTTGGCGATCGCCCAAACTGCATGAATGCTACCCGGAATCCAACCGAGTAAGGTTAAGCCAATGTTGATAAATAGTGTCGGCCCGATGCCATAAGTCATGAAAACTCCAACGGGTGGAATGAAAATGCCCAGGATTAAAGGTAGTAGTTTCATTTTTTTAAGTGATTTAGTTAATAAATACCGATTTGCGATCGACCTACTCTCCCAACCCCCCCTTATAAAGGGGGGGGCTTTCCGGCCCCTTCCCCTGCTTGGTGCGCTAAACCGTCGGGGAACCCGACGAGCGCGCATCCGCTTTATAAGGGGAGGGCTGGGGTGGGGTAAAGGACTACGCAACTCAACGAACTAGGGTAGATCCCCGCCGCCAACAGACTAATTTCTAGCGATTTTTGTTTTTAATACTCAGCCAGAAGTCTTTCAAGCGTTGCTTGAGCAACGCTTCAGTTCGAGCGGCTGACGAACCAGCTTTAGCAACTTCGCGGGTGGTAGATTCCTGCTTTTGTTCGAGCGGAATAATCCCAGTACGTTCGGCTTCAGCTCTGCTTTTCTCGTACGCGACTTTCGTACCGTCTAATTGCTGCTTGACTTGGTAGTAACGATCGCCGTATCGCGATTCTAGCGTGCGATCTAACTCGGCTAACTTGGCTTTAATCCGTGCAGATTGTGTTTGCAGAATTGGCAATAAATTTAGAGTTAAGAGCATTTATGTGATTCCTCAGTAATGCAATAGTTACAAACTTTTCCGGGTGGCTGGCTGAATCTGTGCTAGTTACTCACGATCGAGTGTATTAGGTCTAGGATTACGAACACCTACTGCTGAACCGAGTAAGGCAGCAATCAATCCGAGCAGCGATCCAAAGACAAACGACCAACTCACCTTGGCAGTATTACCTGCAATATCGCGGGTCTGTTGAGCAGTAATTTTAGGCGTGTTGGCAGCAGCTTGCGTGGCCGATGAAATCGCATTCGGGTTAGCTTGCTGAACTGTCTGGGCAACACTACCAGCATTAGAAGCTGCCACTCCAAAGGCTCCAGAGACACCGCTAGAGAGCAACCACGCACTTAGAGCTAGTGTCGATGCCCACAAAATTGCCCCATTTAATAGCGCGGTATTCCGATTCATCCGTCCCGCAGTCCGAGCCGCAGTCCAACCGCCAGCGAATAACGAAATTAATAAACTAACAATCGACCAAATGCCAATATTGACACCGACTCCACCCGCTTCAGTTCTAGGTGCGCCAGAGTCGCCAATTGCTCCAGCACCAACAGCTACGCCCAAAGCACTCAAGACGAGCTGCGTACTCAAGGCAATCATGATGCCCGCAATAATCGGCCCCCAACGTACTTGATCGTGATAGCTGCTTGCAACAACGGGAATCGCCCGTTCGCCAACATAATCATTCGGTCTATCTACGTATGCCATGATGATATTCTCCAAAAATTATAGTGAGTGAGTGTGCGGACAACTTCAGGGTAGATGCGGTGCTGGGCAGATCTGCCTTAGCTATTTTTCAGTTTGTCGATCGTTTTTTCAACCTGTTTTACCACTGGTAACTTCGCATCGTTAGAGCGGTACATTTTGTTACGATCTGCTGCACCAGATTGGACTTCATTGAGTGCGCCTTTGGAGCGTTCTTCGATAGATTTAGGATCCATCGCTGGATTATCGAGTGCTTCTAGAGACTTAGCTTCGATTTGGGGTAATTGGTCTACGCCTTTAGTCGGATCGCTTTTACCTGCAAGTGCAGGAAAGCTACTAGCAAAGACTAATATTGCCGAAAAAACGACAGACATTAATAGTCGTACAGGGCGAACACTTGCAAGTAAGGCATTAAGGTATTTCATGTCAGGCTCCTCTTTGATAAATAAATAAAGCTAAGATGTAAACTGGTGGCGATTTGCGTCCGCTTTTAGATATTTCTTTGAGCGACTAATCCATAAAGATAAATCGCGATAATTGCACCCAATACGGCGACAAATACGCCAGGAATACTCAGACCGGGTGCGGCTAATTGCAGAGTTCCCGTCTGGATGAACGAGTGCAGACTACCACCGATAAAAGCACCAACTACACCTAAGACTAATGTCGAAATCCAACTGCCCCCTTGGTGACCGGGAACGATTGCTTTAGCGATCGCGCCAGCTAACAATCCTAAAACTACCCATGCAATAATGTTCATAACTAAATGTCTCTAACGTATTTTGTTAATCCCAATTTACCAGTCTGGTATCTAATACTCTTTCTCTCAATTGGATGAAATCTAGATTTTTAGCTAGCGTCAATAGATAGAGGAATAGTCGCTCGAGCCTTAATCGCCCTCACCCTAAATCCCTCTCCCTGAGCTACCGTACACACACAATTCGGATAGACTTCGTTTCGATCCGTAGATCCCCCCTAGCCCCCCTTCAAAGGGGGGCACCGGATCCGGAAGTCCCCCGCTTGGTGCGCTTCACTGTCGGGGAACAAAGGACGGTGCGCGCATCCGCTTTTGAAGGGGGATTTAGCGGCTCGCAGCCGGGAGGTTCCCTCCCGGATTATGCGAGACAGCGACGCATCGAC
>NZ_JANYJC010000209.1 GCF_025361915.1 Chamaesiphon sp. GL140_3_metabinner_50 | reverse complement strand
CATCCCCCAGTCCCCCCGTCCCCCCATCTCCCATCTCCCATCTCCAACCTCCCATCTCCAACCTCCCCTATGATTCGGCTGCGTCAAGTCAACTGGACACCTTATTTATTTCTGGCACCTGCATTGCTAGTGTTGGGTGTAACGGTCTTTCTACCTGCGTTGCAGGCTTTTTATCTGAGCTTTACCAATTACGATCCGATCGCGGGTACGGCAAATTGGCAAGGTTGGACTAATTTCGAGCGACTGTTTAAAGATGAGGTGTTTTGGCAGACAATTAGGAACACGGTGGTTTACCTCTGTGGGGTCGTACCAATTTTGACGATCGCACCACTACTATTGGCAATTTTAGTCAACCAAAAGCTCAAAGGGATGAGTTTTTTTCGGGCGGCTTACTATGTCCCGGTCATTATTTCGATGGTAGTTGCGGGGATTGCCTGGAAGTTTATTTATGCTGAGAATGGTTTGCTCAACCAGATCTTGGCAGTAATTGGAATTCCGGCAATTCCCTGGCTGACTAGTCCCATTTTGACTTTATTTAGTGTGATGGTGGTGACAATTTGGAAAGGATTGGGTTATTATATGACGATTTATTTGGCAGGGTTGCAATCGATTCCGGCAGACTTATACGAAGCGGCAGCAATTGATGGTTCCGATCGTTATACGAAGCATTGGGATATTACGATTCCGTTGATGCGTCCGTATTTACTGTTGGTAGCTGTCATTAGTGCGATCTCGGCTACCAAAATATTTGAAGAAGTCTATGTGATGACTCAAGGCGGCCCCCGTAATAGTTCTAAAACTGTTGTTTATTACTTATATCAACAAGGTTTCGGTTCTAACAATCCCGACCTTAGCTATGCCTGTACGATCGGCTTAGTCTTATTTTTGATAGTTTTTGGACTATCTCTTATCAATCTTAAACTCTCTCAAAATAATGTTAACTTACCCTAAAAATACATCTGTAAATAAACGCAAATGTTCGTTACATAATTGTGGCACAATCGACTATCAAACTGCATGGATTTGGCAAAAATCGCTCCAAAAAGAACGGACGATCGATCCGGAACGAGCTGATGCGTTAGTAATCCTGGAACATCCACCTGTATATACACTGGGCACTGACGCTAGTTTGGATTTTGTCAAGTTCGACCATTTGCAAACCGAATATGAATTGTATCGCGTCGAGCGGGGTGGCGAAGTTACCTATCATTGTCCGGGTCAAATCATCGTCTATCCGATTCTCAATCTGCGCTATTACAAACAAGATTTGCACTGGTATTTAAGACAGCTAGAAGAAGTTGTGCTGCGAGTTTTAGTATTAAATAATCTCGCAGGTGAAAGAATTGACGGCTTAACAGGTGTTTGGCTCGAAGGTCGGAAAGTTGCCGCGATCGGAATTAAAGTTAGTAGGTGGGTGACCATGCACGGTTTTGCCCTCAATGTCTGTCCCGATTTAAGTGGCTTCGATCGCATCGTTCCTTGTGGAATTGCCGATCGATCTGTGGGTAGTATGGCGGAGTTTATCCCGAATATTAATCCCATATTAGTTCGCAAGCAAATTATTGAGGTATTTAGCGAGGTGTTTGGGCTGGAAATGTCGGATGGGCGGGAAGATTTGAGTAGTAGTCTCGATCGAGCTTGAGTGTTCAGTCTGTAACCGCCCTGAAATGAATTTCGGGCTAATAGCAAAAGTTCACTGAAGTGAACTGAAGATTTTTCTTCTAATGTATTAAGCCACCCTGAGGGGGACTGGGAGACTGGGGAGGGTCGCCACCTGGAGATGAATTCCCTTCTCTTGCGGCTCAAGTTCACTGAAGTGGACTGTCAGATTCTTTAGTCCACTTCAGTGGAATTGAGCTATTAGCCCGAAATTCATTTCAGGGCGGGTGATGAATGTAGCAAACATTCTTAACCCGTTGGCAGAGCCTCTCCGCTAGGAGAAACTTGCGTTCTGTATATCCTAAAACCTCAAGCTTAATCCCCAAAGCCGCCGCCACCGGGGGTTTCAATGACGAATACATCTCCTGGTTCCATGTAGATTTGGGCTTTACTGCCCAGGATTTCGATCGTACCATCGTGACGTTCGATCGAATTATGCCCGATTTTGCCTGGTGCGCCGCCTTGTAAACCGAAGGGGGCGATCGCTCGATGTCCCGATAAAATGGCTGCTGTCATGGGTTCGCGGAACTGAATCTTGCGAATTACGCCGTTACCGCCCCGAAATTTGCCCGCGCCGCCGCTGTCGGGACGAATGGCAAATTTAGCTACCAACACGGGAAACCGCCATTCTAATACTTCTGGATCGGTCGATCGAGAGTTGGTCATGTGTGTTTGAACGGCATCGGTACCGTTAAAATTATTACCAGCACCAGAGCCGCCACAGATTGTCTCGTAATATTGGTACAGATCGTTGCCAAAGGTGAAGTTATTCATCGTGCCTTGGGCGGCTGAGAGTACCCCTAGCGCGCCGTAGAGGGCGTTGGCGATCGCTTGGGATGTTTCGACATTTCCGGCGACTACGGCGGCTGGATAGCGCGGATCGAGCAGGCTGCCAGCCGGAATGATTATTTCTAGCGGTTCGAGACAGCCAGCATTGAGGGGAATATCGTCATCGATTAGCGTCCGAAACACATAGAGGACGACGGCTTTACAGATGGCGAGGGGGGCGTTTAAGTTGGTTGGCTGTTGGGGTGAAGTACCTGTAAAGTCGATGCGGGCAGAACGCTGGATTCGATCGATGGTAATGTTAACGCAGATTTGGGTGCCATCGTCCATGATGTAGGTATAGCAGCCGTCTTGCAATACTGAAATCGCCCGTCGTACCGATTCGGCGGCATTATTCCGAACGTGCTGCATGTATGTTTGGACGGTTGCTAATCCATAATGTGCGATCGTTCGGTGTAATTCTCGCACGCCGCGCTCGTTGGCGGCGATTTGCGCTTGGAGATCGGCTAAATTTTGGGCGGGATTGCGGACGGGATAATTGCCAGATCCTAATATTTCGAGGAGTTCTGACTCGCGAAAATGTCCGCGATCGACTAGTTTGAAGTTATCTAATAAAATGCCTTCTTCGTCGATGTGGGTGCTATTGGGGGGCATCGAACCGGGGCTAATTCCCCCGATATCGGCATGGTGTCCCCGCGAGGCGACGTAGAATAACGGGGATGTCGAATCGGCGATAAAAATGGGCGTAATTACGGTGATATCGGGTAAATGCGTCCCGCCGTTGTAGGGATTATTCGAGATGTATATATCTCCTGGCGATATCGAATTGCCTGCGGCGGTAATTAAACTGGTAATACTTTCGCTCATCGAACCCAAATGCACGGGAATATGGGGTGCATTGGCGACTAATTGCCCAGATCGGTCGAATAACGCGCAGGAGAAATCTAGGCGTTCTTTAATATTGACCGAATAACTGGTATTTTGCAGGACGATGCCCATTTCTTCGGCGATCGCGCGTACCAGATTATTAAATATTTCGAGGAGAACCGGATCGGGCTTAAATACTGGCTGTGAGTCGGTTTGACTCGATTGAGGTGCGGCTTGCCCCGCATCCCGATGTAAAATCAGACAGTTATTGCGAGTAAGTTCGGCACTCCAGCCAGGTTCGATAACATTAGTACCAGTCGGCTCGACAATTAAGGCAGAACCGATAATTACATCGCCTGGTTGGAGATGTGCGCGTTGATAAACGGGGGTTTGATGCCAGTTGTCATGAGTATATACCGGAACGGTTGCGACAGGCAGACATGGGGTAGTTCGGTGTGTTGTTAGCACTGGTTCAGCGATCGCATTAGCATGTCCAATCGCTTCTACAGAGACAGATTCAACGATTAAAACCTTCTCTGACATTGTAAAACTATACCGTTGCAGGTATGCCCGATCGAACCGCGATCGCATCTGCTCCAGAGTGCCAAATTCGATCGTTAAAGTCGAATCGGTACCTTCATAACGCAGATGCGCTTTACATAATACTTCTAGGCGATCTGCGATCGTTCCTTGGGCGATGATTTCCGATCGCGATTCGATCGTTAATACGGCTAAAATTCGCTCTAAATTCGGTAGCGTCTCCTCGGTTAAAGGTGCTTCTACCGCGCGCTCTTTCAGCACCCGCACATCTGCTAACCCGATGCCATAAGCCGATAATACCCCTGCATAAGGATGGATAAAAATTTGACTCATCCCCAGTGATTCGGCGATCGCACAAGCATGTTGCCCCCCCGCGCCGCCAAAACAGCACAGTGTATACTCGCTCGTATCATAGCCGCGCTGTACCGAAATTTTGGCGATCGCTTTTGCCATTTTATCGATCGCAATTGCCAAAAATCCAGCCGCTACTTGCTCTGAAGTCTTCGATTCGCCAGTTGCATTATTAATTTCCGTCGTCAATTGGGCAAACTTAGAGCGGACGATTTCCAAATCGAGCGGTAAACTGCCCTCAGCACCAAATACCTGCGGGAAAAACCCCGGCTGAATTTTCCCCACCAACACATTGCAATCAGTCACAGTTAGCGACCCACCATTACCATAACAGGCTGGCCCAGGCTGCGCTCCAGCCGACTTTGGCCCCACTCGATACCGCCAACCATCAAATTGTAAAATCGAACCGCCTCCTGCGGCGATCGTGTGAATCGACATCATCGGCGCACGCAGCCGTACGCCAGCAACTTCCGTTTCTAAAGTGCGCTCGTATTCGCCATTAAAATGCGATACATCGGTAGAAGTACCACCCATATCGAAGCCGATAATTTTGGCGAATCCAGCCTGAATACTCGTCTTCACCGCGCCGACAATGCCACCCGCTGGGCCAGATAAAATGCTATCTTTACCTTGAAATAAGCGCGCATCAGTTAAGCCGCCATCAGATTTCATGAATTCTAACTTCGTCGCATCGCCCCCCATTCCAGCTAATGCAGCAGCCACGCCATCGACATAACGACGTAAAATCGGCGATAAATAAGCATCCACAACCGTTGTATCGCCGCGACTGACAAGCTTCATCAGCGGACTGACTTGATGAGATACCGAAATTTGGCTAAATCCCACTCGCTGGGCAATTTCGGCGACTTTCAGTTCGTGTGCGGGGTAGCGATAGCCATGCATCAACACGATCGCACAAGCCCGAATCCCATCATTATAGGCGGCTTGCAGAGCCTGTACCAGTCGAATCTCTTCTGTTGACTCGATCGGGATTAATACTTCTCCTTGCGCGCTATGGCGTTCTTGGACTTCGATAACGCGATCGTACAGCATCTCTGGTAAGACAATTTGACGCGCAAAAATATCGGGACGATTTTGGTAGCCAATCCGCAAAGCATCCCCAAATCCTTGAGTAATTAATAGCACAGTGCGATCGCCCTGACGCTCTAATAGGGCATTTGTCGCCACCGTCGTACCCATTTTCACAATTTCGAGCGCACCTGTCGGAATTGGCTCATGCGGTGCCAATCCTAAAATATCGCGGATGCCCTGAATTACCGCATCGCGATATCGTTCTGGTTGCTCGGAGAGTAACTTATAAATTACCACCCATTGCGAATTGGGCAATGCCACAACCTGAAATCGATCGGGCACCAGAGCCAACCGCTGGGCGATTTCGGCATCATCGGTGACTGCCACTACATCTGTAAATGTCCCCCCGCGATCGGCAAATACTTTCAACATCTTGGGTTCCTCTGGCTAAAATTGTTGGCATCTAAGTAAATTTAGATTGAGCCAGATTTAGATTTTTATGACTTTAGAGGCTTGCAATTTAATAATATACATATCTGTAGGTTGGGTTGCGGATGCAATCGCGCTGAGGAAACCTCAGCGTGCGTTGCACCAAGCAGAGCCTCGAAACCCAACTCTTTAGGGATGTTGGGCTTCGAGGCTCAACCCAACCTACATAAGTTATTTAATCTGCCGTAGGCACAACTTCTCTATCTCTTTCAAATTCCAATCCAGCAACGCCTAAATATTTTCTACCTGCAACTGTTGTCGATCGGTTAAAGTCATGGCAATGCCTTTCTCATAATAAGCCGCCTCATTAATAAAGATCGGGAAAACGGTAGTTTTGCCAGCGTAAGGAATCGTCTCGCCAGTAAAAGTCATAAACATGGGGTCGCCAGGATTTAGCGGCTGATAATCTTGAAACTGAAGTTGCGGATGAATCATTGCTTGTAATGCTCCGGTCGAACTGCGCGGATAATCGACAGATAATAGCGTCTGATATACAGTCAAATTAGTAGGAACTGGTAGCGGTTTGCCCTGATTTACCGCATCGATATAATCTAAACAGGCACTAACTAACAGCTCAGTTTTCTGGAACAGATCGGCATTGAGAATTCCCTGCGCCACTGCGCCAACCTCGATCGTACAACCCAGTGGTGCAATCGATCGCAGCATCGGATCGGAGCCATTACAGTTCGCCCCATAACAAACGCGCACATCAGGATGCAGTTCGCTTAAATAAGCAGCCAATTGTAAATTAAATGGATGTCTGCTCGATGGTAAAATTGTTAACCCCATATTAGATGTAGAACTATGCAGATCGATGATGAGATCGACATTAGTTAATTGAGCTGCAATTTCTTTAGCACGCTTTTCTTCATAACCAGTCAACTCTAAATTTGCTAAGTCTCCATCATCGAAACTCCGATTTAAATCTCGATCGATATAACGTCGATTTGCCGTTACTGCTTGGGGATTGGCAATTAAAGTCACACACTCAAAACTATCCCGCTGTATTAACTCTGGAAATCGATCGAACTTATCGACTAGATAAACTCCAGTTAACTCATTACCATGCGTACCACCCACAATCGCCACCCGTCTTATCGATCCCGTTTGCATAAATCAACCTCTGCGATCGCTATTAATTAATATATATTCAGACTTAGTAACTGTTGACAACATCCTAGCCGAGGTTTCTCAAGAAATAAATACCCAATTTCTCTGTCATACTCAATGTAAAAAATATAAGACTAACCTTATGGATGCGCTCAAAGCTATCGGTGCGATCGAACTTTACCATTTACGGTACTTCATTGTGGTGGCTGAAGAATTGAACATCAATCGCGCTGCTGAAAAATTGCAGATGGCGCAACCACCTTTAAGCCAACAAATTCAAATGCTCGAAAAAAGGCTAGATGTCAAGCTATTCGATCGCAAAAATAACCGGATTCTACAGCTTACTCAAGCCGGAGCGACATTTTTAGTAGAAGCTCGATCTATGCTGGCAAATTTAGAACGTGCAGCCATTAAAACCCAACAAATCGATCGCGGTAAAATTGGTCATTTAACGATCGGCTTTACCAGCGCGATGATGAATGGTGTTTTACCAAATATTTTACTAAATTTCAGACATAAATATCCAGAGATCGAGCTAATTCTTAAAGAAGAAAACAGTTTTTTCCACCTTCAAAAACTGCGCGATCGCACGATCGATACTATCTTTACTTATCGAGAATCAGGATTAGAAAAAGAGCGAGATTTAGCAGAGCTAATATTATGTCAAGAATCACTCATGGCAATATTACCCGAACGGCATCCACTCGCCAGCAAACTAACACTAACGATTTCCGACCTCAAAAATGAAGAATTCATTATGCCCGATCGCGCGATCGTACCTGGTTTATCAGCCCAGATTTATAAGTTATGTCTGCAAGCAGAATTCACACCAAAAGTCGCCCAATCAGCAATCTTTATGGTCACAATTCTCGGACTGGTTGCTGGCGGAATTGGCATTAGCATTCTGCCATCTAGCGTTCGCAATCTCCACCGCACCGGAGTAGTTTATCGTCCGATTCGAGGAGAAATAGCTACCAGTCAATTAACGATCGTCTGGCGATGTCACGAGTCATCAAAAATATTAGAGCAATTTCTCGAAATTGCTCAAGCAACAGCAATGAATTAGGCTTTAGGCTTTAGGCTTTAGGGAAAATTATATTCACTATTCACTATTCACACTTCTCCTTGCGGAGACGCTACGCTATGGCTGTCGCTCAGTGCAAGCTATCCACTATCCACTATTCACTAAAAAAACTAATAACTCTGTTTCAATCCAAAATCTAAAATGATTATCTCATACCACCCAATCGCTCGATCGGCCAAAATCGGAAGCAAGCATGACCGATAACATTATCCTTGGGTAAGAAACCCCAGACATGGGAATCGTTACTATTATTCCGATTATCGCCCATGACAAAGAGTTCATCTGGCGGTACGACCATCGGTGACATGCCATAATTAGGTGCTTGGGCGATGTATGATTCGGTGAGTAACTCTTTATCTACATATACCCGACCATCTTTCACTTCGATCGTATCACCCGGTAAGCCGATGACCCGTTTGATAAACGCTTGCTCCTCTAGGTAGCCTTGCTCCTGCAACTGCGGTGGCGGTGCAAACACCACAATATCGCCATGTTTGGGTAGATGAGTATAGTATGAGAGCTTTTCGACAATCAATCGATCGCCAATCTCTAAAGTGGGTAACATTGATTCTGAGGGAATATAGCGCGGTTCGGCAATAAATGTCCGAATGAAAATCGCCAATCCTACCGCTACAACTGCGATTGTCATATTCTCGCCCCATTTTTGCCACCATTGCACCAGTAAAGGCTGCGGTGCTGTCGTTTCTGGATTAGATTGCTCTGGTGGATTTGTCTTCATGAATGAGGTGATAAAGGCAAGCTGAAAGTATTGCTACTATACCAATCCTAAATCATTTACGCGGTGAAGATCGGCAAAGGTAGCTAGATCGATCGATGACGACTCCCTTTGTGGGTGAGAAATATCTAGTATTCTGGGATGGCTAAATTGTCAGAGATTAGACTAACTATTTCATCTTAATTTCATCTCATCCAGCTAAGATCGGAGTAAAGTCAAAATTATTATTACTTAGATTTGTCATGAATCCTCAAATTAAATTACTCACATGGATCGCAGTAGCAACGGGAACGATTGGTTTTGGTTCCTTGGCAATTGCTCACTTAACAACTCCTAATAGATCGAATTCAACAGTTGCTCAAAACTCTGATGGCATGAATCATAGCGGCATGAAGATGGGGGGTATGATGAATCATAATATGGATGTTGGGCCTGCTGGTGCTAATTACGACTTGCGGTTTATCGATAGTATGGTTCCTCATCATCAGGGTGCGCTGGTAATGGCTCAGGAAGTATTGCAAAAATCCAAACGTCCCGAACTGATTAAACTTGCGAAAGGCATGATTACCGAGCAGAAAAAAGAAATCGCCCAGATGCAACAGTGGCGCAGACAATGGTATCCCAAAGCATCGGCAACACCAATAATGTGGCACACAGAAATGAACCATGAAATGGCAATGACACCACAACATAAACAGTCAATGATGATGAGTATGTCGTTAGGCAAAGCCGATGCCCAGTTCGATAAAAGATTTCTCGATGCGATGATTCCCCATCATCAAGGTGCCGTGACAATGGGCAAAGATTCATTACAAAAATCTACCCGTCCAGAAATGCAAAAACTCGCTCAGGGTATTATTACGTCCCAACAGTCAGAAATCGAGATGATGACTCAATGGCGAAAAAAATGGTATGTAAGTAATTAGTAATAGTTTATTAGAGTTTATTTTTCCACTCAACCATCGAACCTTGAGCGGTGCTGTAGTTGGGTGCGTCTTTGGGTACCATTCTGGCAGTATCGATCGCGAGTTGCCAATGTTGTTTATCGGCATAGCCTTGAGAGATTTGATAAATTTCTTCAGACCACAATTCGATCGATTGCTGGATTTCTTTGGTGGCTTCTGGTGTAGTGATGGGGATTTTGCGGGCGGCTAAAATTGCCTGATAGCGGGAAGTTGCATCCCCTGGCTTGACAAATAACCTTGCTTGTTGTAGGCTCGGCGAACTCTCGATCGATGAAGCGATCGGTGTTGGTACGGTACCACTAACCTCACCAGGGACGGGTTTAACGATCGACCGATCTGTTGTATCCGCAGACGGTTGGCGATTAAACATATAAATGCCCAATCCAGCAGCCAAAATCGTCACCATTAGCGTGCTGACTTTCATCCAATTGGGCGTACCCTTGCGGCGGGGTTGGGGCTGAAGTTTTCTAATAATTGCCCCCGTCCCGATTTGTTCGGGCGTGACGGCGAGAATACTTGGAGTTGGCGGTTGATAGGGTGCGTAGGTATCTTGGTTAAATTGCGGCTTAGGTGGCGGTGAATAGACGACTTCTGGTACTGCTGCTGAAGAAATCGACGATTGAGTTGTTGTTGAAAATACCGGACGATATTCAGACACTCCAGTCGGAATCACCGAGATTGGCGTTTGGAGAGGTTTCCAGTGGTGTTCGCTCAGTTCTGCCAAGCGAGTTGTCAGATAGGTGTCGATCGTCTCTAGATTGAGATCGGGGTGATAGTTGAGCGTTTCGAGTAGTGCTGTGGTAAATAATCCATGCCCTAATCCTGCATCTTCATGCGAAAATTCATGGCTTTGACAAGACAGGAAAGTGGGTACCTGATAATCTTGAGCGAATTTAGCAGTAGCCTTGCCAATCCCGCCACCGACCGAGAGATGCTGCGATCGATTAGCATCGAGGAAGACTAAAGCATTCACCCCAATATCGTTAAACTGTTGGTACAATTGGCGAATTGAAATGCAAGTATTAGCGATATCTTCAACTTTGCCATCGATCGGCACCAGATAATCTTCATTGCCAAAACTTACGCCGCAGCCGCTAAAAAAAAACCACAATAAATCACCATGATGGAGGGTTTCCCAAGACAACTGTTTTAACCAGCGGTTGATATTTTCACGGGTGGGATATGTAGACTTATTGCCCGTTTCGGCAGAGGTATCGGTTAAGAGCAAACATTGTTGTGGATTCCAGCCTGCTGCATCTACAAAAAACTCTTCGATCGCAGTCGCATCGGCCGTTCCATAGCTCAGAGGGGGTAAAAACTGATACTGGTTAATCCCGATCGAAATACATGCCTGGTTTGCCATTTAAAGTTCGATGATTAGTAAACTAAATTGGTGTGGACTAAGGGTGAATATTCGATTTTGTTTGACATTGAGGCAGTCAGACTCAAACTCGTTCGCGTAGCGTCCCCGAAGGAGAATCGCTAACTTGCGCGTCACACGAGCTTTGAGAATTTTGGGAATGTTTTACAGTCACAGTAGAGCTATGTTAATATTACCGCAACAATCGACATCTAGCAGCAGGCCGATTGTAATTTTTCTGAATTAGATCGGTTCTGCTAATGCGGCGACATCTAGTAAAAATATCGATGGTCGATCGGGTAAATCGATCGATAGTGCGCTCACACAGTAAATCTTGCTCTGTTGGCGATAAATATCTGGTAGGGGTTTAAATGCCGAAAGCTGAATCGATTGGATACTCGGCGGCGAATCGATCGGTAGTCCGATTAATCGCTCTGGTTCGGGCTGTAGAATTAGTAAATATCTCACATGAGCAGCGGCAAGTTCGACAGTCGCCGTACCTTCGTCTAAAGTGGGCGCAAGTACTGGTTCGCTCTTCCCAAAAATTCGTTGTCCGACATCGATAACGACTAGTTCTCGACCTTGATAAGTTGTCAGACTCACTCCTGTCTGGTTGGGATCTCCATATAATCTTTGACCGAGCCGTTCGCCTGGAGCATCGAGTGTAGTAACTTTACGGACGAGATCGAGCGAAAGTGCAAAAGTTTCCGCACGCAGTTTAAATGTAATCAATCGCTGGGTAGCTTCGGTTTTCTGCGCCGCCAATCGTCGCGATCTCAATGGAGAATAAATTGCCATAAATGCCTACTGTCAACTTCTCTTTCTATAGTTCCACTTTTGAATAGGAAAGTTGACACGAGGAGATGGGAGTTCGGAGATAGAAGATGGGAGATGGGAGTTGGAACTACGTTCCAAGTTTTCTCTCCCATCTCTTATGTCTTATATAGCCGCCATATCGGTTAGGACACAAACCCGACTTTTTCAAAAAGTCGGGTTTGTAGCTAGCACTATCTTACTGTCCTAATCGCCTTGGCGGTTGCTATATCTCCCAACTCCCAACTCCCAACTCCCATCTGTTTTATCTCCCATCTCCCAACTCCCATCTCCCATCTCCTCCAATGCCTAATTGCTGCTTAGAACGAGACAGAACCGTGCGTAATGCTTCGATTTGCTCGTAGGCGGCTTGGGGGGAGAGTTTTCCGCCTGTTTCGAGGGCGACGATGAGACTAACTTGGTGCGAGAATTCTTGAAGATTGGCGTTAAAGGCTAGATTTGCGGGTGTAAACTTACCCCAATAGCGATCGAGCGGACAAAGGACATCAAGTTGACTCATGCTACATCTCCTGGGTAAGTGCAAGGTATTAACGCAAGTTGCCAGTCATAACCAAGGTTAAAGATTTGGGTATTAGGTATTGGGTATTAGCGATGGGATCGAACCTTGCTTGGTGAAACACTCTGGCGAGAGGGAACCTCCGCGCGATCCGATCCGCAAAACCTAATAGCTAAAACCTAACGCCCCTCCCACTAAAAACCCATAACTAGCAACTTGGGTTACTCGTTCGATCGCAAAAGTTGTCGATGTGTGACAGGAAAGGCTCCGTTAAAGAGACGATCGTCACAGCGATTCTGCTAGCTCCTGCTAATGTTAGTTTTTACATCTATTAACCCAAGCCATCCGGAAACTTCTCATAATTGAGCCAAAAAGATTTTCCCTAGGTAACTATTTACCAAATGTCGCTTTTGGGATCTCTGTGGGGAAAGATAAGTAAGACATGCACTGATGTCAATCTTTCGATATTGCGACTTGCTGCGGCGATACCTAACTCTAAGGGCTAGCCAATGCCACGATCGTGACTCGATATTGATATTTTCTTGCCTTTGCACAATTCGAGTCCACTAAGCTATGAGTTCGAGCCATGAATCAGGGTTCTAGCAGCGTTGCTGAAACAGAAAGAATACTAAACCCCATTAAGTTATTAGAACAGTTAGCTACTTCCCAGGCTAAAGGTTGTTTGCGGATTGTTGCCAACGAGATTACCTGGTTGTTGTACTTTCATGAAGGCAAATTATTTTATGCCAATCATTCGCTCGAACCAGTCGAGCGATTAGAACAACATCTGCGCCGACTCAGCCCGGTTGTGTTAGCCAATCAGGTCTACACCGAGCTGCGGGAACAGTTAAAGGAAGCTAACTTAGAGGCGACTTATCCCAGTCTCGACTATCAGGCAATTCGCTGGTTGATCGCCCAAGGGCATATTACCGAGCAAACTGCTGCGACTCTGGTTAAAAGTGTTACCAAAGAGGTATTGCAATCTTATTTGCTAATTACTCATGGTAAGAGCGAGTTGGTATCGCGAGATACGGCGTTTCCGATTTGGTGGAGTGGTAATTTCTTGTTTGTGACTAAGGAGTGTCAAACAGAGTTACAAGCTTGGCAGGCGTTACAGCCAGCCATTCTCTCGCCTTATCAGCGTCCTTACCTGATGAATGTCGAGCATCCATTATTAACGCCAGATGTCAAGGCAAAATTAAGTAAAATTTTGATTGGCTTTAGCTTCCGTCAATTATCTTTGCTGCTCAAGCAAGAAGAACTGACTGTTGCCAATAACTTGCATCGGTTGATTAATAACCGGATCGTGGGCTTGCGTCCGCCGCAACCGCCGTTCGATCGATTGCATAAACTTTATAGTAATGGCTCCGATAACGATCGATTTAACGAGAAAACACAGACCATTACCGAAACCCTCAATGCGGTATCGGATAAAGCAGGTAGTGATTCGACTAGCGAAGATTTAGCCGATCGCACTACTTACAAAATTGCTTGTGTCGATGATAGCCCGACAATTTTACGGGAAATCAATCGCTTTTTAGATGGCGATAGTTTCAAGGTGTTTCCGATCGTCGATTCGGGAACGGCATTGATGAAAATTATCCGGATCAATCCTGACATTATCTTATTAGATGTTGGAATGCCGACGATCGATGGCTATAAACTATGTTCGATGCTGCGAAAGCACCCAGCATTTAAGAAAACGCCGATCGTCATGGTCACGGGCAATACGGGCATTATCGATCGGGCTAAAGCTAAAATGGCTGGCTCTACTGATTATATGACTAAACCTTTTACTCAAGCTGGATTGATTGAAATGGTATCGAGACATTTAATGGAAGATCGTTAATTTAGTGGAAAGTGGAAAGCGCGAGAACAGTAGTTTTCTCAATTAGTGCCAATTACTTACTATCGATCGACTATCTTGCTGAAACTTACGGTTCTAGATTGGTTAAAACATCTACTATTTTAGATTTATGCTGGCACGATCGGCAAATATCATTAGCATGAAAGTAGTTATAATTTTCGCATTATTACATTATTACTAAATCATATATTTAGGAGGAATTACCCAAATGGTTAAGATTCTAGTTGTTGAGGACACGCCGTCAGAAATGCAACTGATGACTCTTTATCTTAAAGATAATGGTTATCAGGTTGTCTCGGCTAACAATGCTAAAGATGGCTTGAGCATGGTGACTAAAGAAAAGCCAGATATCGTGATTACCGATGTGGTGATGGAAGGTATGAATGGTTTTGAATTTTGTCGGACATTGAAAAAAAATCCCGATACTGAAAATATTCCCGTGATTGCCTGTACGTCTCGCAGTCAAGATCTCGATAAGTTGTGGGGTAAGAAGCAAGGTGTGGATGTTTATGTCACCAAACCTTATTCGCAAGCCGATATTATCGATGCGGTTAAGTCTGTTTCTAATTCTAATTAGATTTAGTTCGTTGAATCTTGCGTTTGGTTGAGGTGCTGCGGAGATCTTTACCCCACACCAACCCTCCCCTTATAAAGGGGAGGGAGCCGGATCGAAAGCCTTCCTTCATAAGCTACCGCGTACCGACAAGTCGGCTGTTGCTCCGTTTCCAGATCTAGATCCCCCCTAACCCCCCTTCAAAAGCGGCTCGCTATGGGCGGGGTTCCCCCGCACATAAAAGCGAGACAAGACAGGGGGGAACCGGATCCGGAAGTCCCCCGCTTGGTGCGCTTCACTGTCGGGGAACAAAGGACGGTGCGCGCATCCGCTTTTGAAGGGGGATTATGCGAGACAGCGACGCATACGACAAAGGAGGTTCCCTCCCAGTTGTGTGCGTCAAGACAAGACAGCGGCG
>NZ_JANYJC010000205.1 GCF_025361915.1 Chamaesiphon sp. GL140_3_metabinner_50 | reverse complement strand
GAAGATTTCGACTGCGAAAATTTGAGAGCCACGATCCGATCGACATCTTATTCATCTTTATACAGCAATTTTAAGTTCTAAAACTAATCCCTATTCCCTATCCACTATTCACCATCCCCTTAATGAATCCACTGAAGTTGGTAACATAGTTTAAGTGCAAATACTGTAATTATCCAGCCAACTGCTGTCAACAAAAGCAGCTTGTCTCCTAGCAATATCTCTTCCGGCCGCTCCGTTTTACCACCCTGTTCTAATTGAGGATTCGACCGGGCTATTTCTTGTGGATCGCTCAATAATTGATAGCGAAAAATACCATACAAGACAAACGGGACTGTCAACATCATCCACGAAGTTACAGCTCCCTTAAAGGCAGGGCCAGCACTCCACAGGGTATAAAAAACAATCGTGCCATTGGTAACGATGCTCTCCATGCGGTTTAATAATGGTAGCGAATATCGATGTAATACCGCCCGCGATTTTCGACCTTTTATTTCCGAAAGTCGTAATTCTGCCTTACGTTTTTCGATTCCTAAAAATAGTGCCAGCATCGCCGTACATAAGATAAACCATTGCGATAACTCAATGCCTGTAGCAGCAGCTCCACCACATGCTCTCAAGACAAATCCGGCGGCGATCGCCAGGACATCGACAAAAATTTTATGCTTGAGTTTTAAGTTATATGCCACTTGCAATAAGGCATATCCGACAATTGCCGTTCCCAAACCGAATGATGTCCGGTAGCCGACGATCGCCGCAACGCTCAAGAGCAAGATCGAGACGATAATCGCTTCGGAAACACCGATCTCTCCTGCGGCGATCGGTCGCTTACATTTAACTGGATGTAGTCGATCGGCTTCGACATCGATAATGTCATTAATCAAATAGAAACTACTCGAAGCACAGCAAAATAACATAAAGGCAATCAGGCTACCAGATAGAGATAGGGCACTAAGATTGAAGGCAAACAAAGGGGCTGCAAATACAATTAAGTTCTTAGTCCATTGTCTGACTCGTAATTCACGAACATATGCTGAGATTTTAGACTTGACTTTTTTTAATGGAGTCGCTCGATTGATAGACATTTTACCGTTCCTGAATAATTAGTAAGTATGGATAATCTGTTGCTGATAAAGTTAAACTGAGGAAGTCTCGACCGCGACGATCGATCGAGACGGGTAGGGTGCGATCGTGCAACGGATCGTAAACACTGACAGTAGCCCCCTGTGCTTTGAGTTTGGATATTTGAATTGCGAACTTTGCGGGTGGTAGGTTTTTGGTAACATCGCGGGTCATAACGTAATAGGGGACGACAAAGCGGTGACTGTTGACTTGATAGGGCAAGAAGGCAAACACGTCGCGATTGTAAAGTTGGGGATGTGCGGCAGTGCCATCACCACCAAACTGAATCTGGTTGTGAGGGTCGCGAATAGAGTCGAGTTGCAGTTGGCGTGCCTGAGTCAAAGCGGGGTCTAAGTTCTGTTTCATCTGCCTGACAATCTGGCTGGTAATTTGGAGGGCAGGAGAAACATAGGGTCGATCGTCTTTGGGGTAGACGCTATGGCTGCTGGCATACTCCAAAAAGTTATCTTGCATGATGCCCAGACCGAGATCTCCAGACGCGGCAGAATACAGATAGAGCTTGGTAACACCTTTATTCGGGTAAAAGGTATAGTAGCGAGCGGTAGTTTTGGCTTTGAGTGCCAACGCTTGCGATCGATCTGCGATGCCATGTTCTTGGGGGGCAATCCCTGTCTCGGTAATCCAGACATCGGTGGGGACAACCCGCCCCTTAACTTGCCGAGCATACCGTCCGTGCCGAACGCCTTGAATATCATTGGTAAATGGAGCCGCATCGCGCAGGAGGGTTTCCGTTTGCAGGGCGGTGGCATAATATTCTGGGAAGAGGGCTGAATAGGTGGGAATAAAATTAGTGGGTTTACCGAAGGCATCGAGCTTCTGGCCATGCTGTTCGTCCTGTGGAAAGTTTTTACGGTTGGCATAAGGATGCTTGCTAATCGCGCTAATCCTGACTGGTTGTGTGGATGCGGCTGGCCAGGGAATAGTATTGGCAAAGCCATCGCTAAACTTGACTCCCGCAAATTGCTGGGGATGAGCGACCGCATAATCGGCGGTAGCGGTGACTAAATTCTGCCAAATGCTGTCTTCGTCAAAAGCAGCCAGCACGGGGCGATAGTAATTATTAATCGACAGAAATTTGCTGCCAAAAGTCAACTCGTTCCAGATCTCCATGTCAAAGCCTTTATCGTTACTTTGGGTGGTTCCCAAAGCCTTGGCTCCAAAATTCGCCACCGTACCGACATAGTGCTGCCAACCCGCGATCGTTTGGCGGTAATCGGCACTTCCAGGCTTGGCAAAGGGTCGGTACCTCAAAGTTGCCATCTTGACGGACGAGCCAGCCGCGATCGCCTTTGGCAAGGGCTTAGAGAGGCTGACAGTCTTGCCGTCAATCGCTGTAATTAGGGCTTCGGCAGCCCAACCATCATCAGTTAAGTTATTGAAGCCACTGTTGCCGATCGTCAAACCGCTAGTGTCATTGAGTTGAATTTGGCGCGAACCTGCTGGCGCAGTGACGGCGATCGTCCGCTCAAAAAACTGGGTGGGGGTGGGGATACCTTGATTGGCGTTGAGTAAAATGAGGGGGCGCACTTTCCAGCGTTTACAGGCTGTGAGGATTGCCTGGAGCCGATCGTTTTGGAGGGTTTGACGATCGTAACTGAGGTTATTCCAGCCGATCTCCAGCCGAGCTGTCTGGATGCCGTGGGTTGCCAGCATTTGCAGCACCAGATCGGGATTTTCGCGATCGTGGAGATCGAGCTGGATGCCCACCCCCTGGAGCAACTTTGCGGCTGGAACTGTTTCTAAATAAGCCCGCCAAGGTTGGAGCCAGTGAGAGTGAGAGCCAAAGGGCACATTGTCAAAGTGGGAGCGAGCTGTATATGGAGCAACCACTGAGTTAGTGCTGGGGGTGGCGGCAGTGGCGATCCGATTGGCGAAATCTGAGTTCGCTCGTCGTGGGTGATTCACGATGAGGAGCGCGATCGAGCTAGCTACAAACAGCATGGTTAACACGGTAAGTACAGCCCGATCGATTTTGACGACATCGATCGCACGAACAATATTTTTCAGATAACCTTTGAGATCGAACATGATGTTTTTCTAAAAAGTAAAAATCCAATCTTTTTTACTGTTGTTTTCGTCTTAGTTCTCCCTTCCCCGCCCCCCTACGGTATATACACAAGTCCAGAGAAAAGCGAAAACCCTAGAGATCCCCCTGTCTTGTCGTTTTTTTATTCGGGGGGAACCCCCGAATAAAAACGCCGCTAAATCCCCCTTCAAAAGGGGGACTTCCGGATCCGGTTCCCCCCTTTTGAAGGGGGGTTAGGGGGGATCTAGATCTCGAAACGAAGCAGATCTAACTTGTGTAGACACCGTAGCCCCGCTCCCCGCTCTCCTATCGAAACCGCTGCGCTGGCCGAGCTTTCCATCGATCGAATTTAATTCCTGCCAAACCGATCCCCAAAAAAGTCCACAGTAATAAACCACTGGCTCCTAGCATCGGGACATTTACGGGCAGTCTGACTAAGGCACTAATCGCGATCGCCCGTGCAGTGCCAATAAACGGATCGAATCTAGCTGGCTGGGCTTGGCACAATGTGAAAGTAAGCAAAAATAAGCCCCCAGCATAGCCAATCGTCCCGATCCAGCCCAATTCAAACAGCATTGAAAATATGGCACTATCTAGCTTCTGGCCGCTAATGCCCTGCCCGACAAAACTAGTCAGGGCAGAATCTTGCAAGGCATTGAAGCTTTGCTGTCGTTCGATCGCACTTTGGTCGTTTTCTAAATTGGTAAAGGTATCCAGGCGGCTGCTGAGTTGAGAGAAGGGTTCGACCGTCGCTAGAGGTACGAGGAAAACGGCTAGCACCAAGAGCGCGATCGATAAGCGCAGTTGTAATTTTGGTTTCAACGAGATAACCAGACTGAACAATCCCGCCAGCCAACCCAGCCACCCCGATCGCACCGCACACAACAAAAAAGATAGATACCCCACGATCGCTGCTGGCAGTCGTAGCGGCGATCGGTTGGTAAATAGCAATAGCAAGCAACCCCCCATAATCGCGGCGAAGGGTTCTGGTGAATTTAATGTACTCCAGACCCGTAGCCCCAGCGGTTCGGGTTTGCCCATCGTATTCACAGTGGTATTAATCAACCAAGTCCGATCCCATTGTGGTGCGATTAAATACTGCACGATGCCATAACTACCCATCACCACTACGCCCCAAGTCAGTGTCCGCTGGAGGTTCTGACGGTAGGCGGGGTAGCTTTGCCAGTTGGTAAACAGATGAAAGCCAAATAGCACGGGAGCTAGCCATTCTAAGGCGGCAACCAGCACTTTAACTGGTGGGTTGATAATTAGCCCAGTGAGGATGGCATAGAAAATCCCCGCGAAAGCCATTAAAAAGGGTAAACCACCCTGACTGTAGGCTTTGGGTAAATGCTGTTTGAGAGTTACCAGCGTCACGAGAATCACCAAATAGGGGGTCAGTAAGATCGGGCTGGGATCGGTAAAGCCGCTGCGATAATCTGCCAGCCTGCGTACCAGCGGGGTCAGCAAACAGATCCACCAGGTAAAACCCACATACAGCAGCGGCGCGCGCCAGTAGAGCAGCAGACTCACCGCCAAAGCACCTGCGGGAAAAGCCAAGTTGAGCACTTTTCCCGCTCCCGCGATCGCCAGCAGACCTGTAAACGCGATTAGTGCCAGGATCGCCATCCAGGCAGTTGCAGGTTGCAAGGCAGTTTGGAGTGCATTTTTGTTCATGGGCTATCCTTGGTAAGCTCGGTAAATCTGGTTTGGTGCCAGGTTTGCCATCCCTGCCACCGTCCTTGCAAACTAGCCCGCCACTTAGCGGTAGCGAGGGCACCTTCCTGGGGCAAAAACCGCAGATACTGAAGCAATCCTGGTGCGATCTGCGTCCCGATCGCCACCGCCCACAGCAGAAACATCATCCGATTCGGCCAGGGTAAATGCTCTAGCAGTCCCAGCGTCTCGTTATGCACGGTTTGGGTCATCGCCGTTGCGTTAAATCGATCGCGCGGGTGTTGATGCAGACGGGGGTCTGTGGGCGGTCGCTCGGCTGGATAGTGATCGACTGCCACCAGCGGATCGTAGATAATCGACCATCCCGCCCGCCGCACCGCCAGACTAAAGGCAATTTCAAAATGTGCCTGGGCACCAGATCCTTGCAGCCGATCGTCAAATCGTAAGTGCGCGATCGCCATTCGCCGCCAGCTCATATTCACCCCCTTTAAAATATCCACCTCTCTGGCTGCGCCCACCCCCAGATGATGATTGCCGATCGTCCTGCCAAACCACTGCACTTTACCGACGATCGATCTAGCATCGTCGAGCAACTTGCCGCCTTCGCGCACCCAATCTCTACCGCCCACACCCCCCACGCGATCGTTAGCCAAATAGTGCCGCTCGATCCTCTCCAACCAATCTGGGTGGGGCGCAGCATCATCATCGGTAAAGGCAATAATCTCCCCGTGCGCTTGCTCTAGGCCGAGATTCATCGCTGCAATTACACCAGGAACTTTAACGGTTGCTGTCTGTAGGGGTACTGCTGGCTGGCAGCCGCGCAGAAAATCCCAAGTGGCGAAATCAGTATCCCGCACGATGACGATGACCTCATGGGCGGGGCGGGATTGCTGTTGCAGCGCGGTTAGACAACGTGCTAGATCGATCGGTCGTCGATAAGTAGGCACCACGACGGTAATGTTTAACATTTACTACACCTCCTGCGAAAGTAAAATCTGCGATCGTCTTCGATACTGTTTTCCTCTAAATTCCCCCTAATCCCTGCGGTGTAAACACAAGTCGGCTGGGCTTCGGTTTAGGTTGGTTTACCCCCCCAACCCCCCTTGGAAAGGGGGGCTTTACTCCCTCCCCTTGGAAAGGGGAGGGCTGGGGTGGGGTAAAGGGACTACGCAGCAACTCAAATAACTTGTGTATACAACAAGTAGCCCCTATCCCCTATCCCCTATCCCCTCCCTAACCTCCTCAAACATTTCTAGATAGCGGCGTGCCATCTGCGTCCAGCTAGATCGCTCGGCGATCGATCGAGCAGCTTTGCCCATCTGGTGCCGAGCTTCGGGTTTAACCAGATGATTCATTGCCGAGCTGAGTGTGTCCACCTCGTCGGGGTCATCCAGCACGAAACCACACTCAGGAGTCATAATTTCTGCCCCGCCAGCAGATGTCGCGGTAATTAGGGGTAATTGAGAAGCCATCGCCTCTAATAGCACCAGCGAACACGCTTCATATCGGGAGGGAAACACGAACAGATCCGCACTCCGCATCAGATCGGCAACATCCGATCGAAAGCCGAGGAAATGCACTCTGTCGCTAACTCCTAACTTTTGCGCTAGTTGCGGGTAGAAGTTGCGACCGTCAGCCGCACCCGCGATCGCCAGATGCAACTGTGGCACGTTTACTAAGGCGTGGAGTACCGTATCCAGATTTTTGCGGGGAACGCGAAGATCGCCGACAAATAGAGCCAGCAGCACATCCTCTGGCAGTCCCAACTCGCGGCGATCTACTCGCGCGGGGCTAAACTCCTCAAGATCGACACCATTGGTGATGACCTCAATCCGCTCCGCTGGGATGCCGAGTGCCAAGATCTCTCGCTTCACCTTTTCGGACACCGCTACCACCAGTTTGGCTCGATCGAAAGCGGCCTTTTCCCAGTACGCATTTAAGGCTGTATAGAGCCACTGGTAAGCACCATAGAGATCCCGCCGTTGGTGCCAAACATGAAAGGGTGACTTCAACCAGGAACTATGAACGAAATGCACCGCGTTGAGATCCGATCGACCGGACGCGATCGCGCCATTGACTTTTACCACATCAAATTCCGCCTGATGTTGCCGCAACCAAGCCGAACTCTTGAGCGAAAAGACGACATTGCGGAGTAGTGCTGTCGATATTTGTTTGACAACAATCGGTACCCAAGTAACCTGGGGATGCTGTGCCAGTTCGGGACTAATGGCACTGGCAACTAGTGTCAGGTGGTGCCCCTGTCGCAGGGCTTCACGCACCACCTCATAATTTACCCGCCCTTGACCGTCACCTCTAATGACACAGTGGGTCACTATACAAATTTTCATCGGCGATCTTCCTGAACTAAAGTGGATAATCGATTCTCCAGAGGAGAGGCTTCGCCAACGAGCTAAATTGGCTGCTTTCTAAGAGACTGGATTGTCATTTTTTTCGATAAATCCATAATTTTTCATTGTTATCTTTCGATATTTTCACAGACTCGAATGCACTATTAGTTAAAAACTGCTCCCAGGTATCGGCAATTTGAGGAGAGTAAAAGTAATAGTTTTTAAATCCATTGGGAATTGTCGGTGTTTCTGCCTCAGGTAAAAGTTGAATTTTGACACCTGAATGTAGCCGTCTACTCAATGCTAAGACTTTCATCGGATTGTAATCATAAGGATTAGCGATTACTAGCGATTGGGGACTGGGATCGATCGAGTTAGCTACTACAACAATCGCTTTATCTTTGGCGAACGAATAGTTTATTGTCAAATTGATGACACTAGCTAGTGTTGAGATCGCTAGTAAAGTTGCAAAACCTATTTGCCAAATTTTGCGATTAACAGCCAGCATCGTTCGAGTAGCAAGTAGGTAAGCAACACATATTTCGATTCCTAAATAAGCTGGGGTTAAATATCGAGAGTTGATCGATCGAGTTCCGTTGCCGATTAAATCTGGTATTGCTAAAATTAGGAAGGGAATAACGATCAGTGTCAGGGGCAACAACCACACTTTTGGTTTAGTATTACGGATGACAAAATAGATGGCATAGCCAGCAAAAAGACTTGTAACGATCGCGACTAAATAATAGTTACTAAAAAAATAGTTGTTAAATAATTCAGTCCGAGGTAAATCTAGATTGAAAAATAGTAATCTGGGTAGAGTCAGCCAAGTTCTGACTAGGTTTATTGGTGAGGAATACAGTCGATAAGACCACGACATCGATCGATTGAATTCTGTTAAGTGGGTCAGAAATGTCACGATCCACGGCGTAAATGCCAGGAGACCAGCCATCGCAGCAGCCATAAAAGCACCGAACGTGCGATTGAGGCGGAATTTGCCGATCGCCAACACATAAAATCCCTGAGCAGCTAGCACAAAGATCGAAAAGAAATGAGTATAACAACTAAATGTTAAGGCAACTGCATAAATACCCCAACTTTGCCAAGTATTCAGCCGCATCGCTCTTAACAGAGTTTGGCTAGTAATCAGAATTGCCACCATCCAGAGACTATATTGTCTGGCTTCTTGGCCATATTCAATAAAGAAGGGCGAGAGCGAGGTTATAGCCACCCCAAAATAGCCAACTCTGGGCGAATCGAATAATTCTACACAGAGATAGTAAATACAGGGCAGCACTAGCAAACTTATTAGTGACGAAAAACTTCGATATGCAACAATAGAACTGCCGAAAAAATTTGCCCAAATCCTCAGCAAGATGAAATACAGCGGTGGGTGTTCTGGTGTTTCGGTTAAAACTTTGATAGTATCGAGGACACCACGCTCGCTATTGACTTCCTGGTAACGCTGCAAAGCTAACGGGGTGGTAATTTCCGAATTAAAAGCTGTCTTAATAAATTCTGCTTGGCTATAGCCAGCTACTTGCAATGATGTCAAAGCTTCATCTTGCCAATACACTTTCAGATCCAAGTTGCCAAACCGGAATAGAATGCCAAGTACGGCTACGATCGCGAGGAGATAAGCTTGACTAGAAAATTTTGATTGAGATGATTTCGAGTGATGGATTTTCATAATTACAACCTCTGAAAATTAAATGTTGTTTCGATCGTGTTTGAGCTTTCGGTCGAACTTAGGAAATGAATGGATGCGGATATTTTGCTGCATAGATCCTGGAGAATCCCCCCTAACCCCCCTTCAAAAGGGGGGAACCGGATCCGGAAGTCCCCCTTTCCAAAGGGGGATTGAGGGGGATTCCCACCAATCTCGGTATAAACAGATAACTCATATCCGTATGTTTGAACATTCTTTTAAACTGCATGTTGTTGAACATATTGCATCTGGTGATATTTCCAGAGATACTGTTGCTGTTGGAGTAGCTCTTGGTAGGTGCCCTGCTCGACAATTCGCCCGCGATCGAGTACCACGACTTTATCCGCCTTGGAGATGGTAGAAAGACGATGGGCGATGGCGATCGTCGTCCGCCCCCTCGCCAGCCGTTCGATCGATTCCTGAATGATTTTTTCGGAAACAGAATCCAAGGCACTAGTCGCTTCATCGAGGATTAAGATTTCCGGATCGCGCAACAGGGCGCGGGCGATCGCGATGCGTTGCCTTTGTCCGCCAGATAGCCTGACACCACGTTCGCCGAGCATCGTCTCAAACCCTTGGGGCATCTCCTGGATAAATTCCAGCGCGTTAGCAAGCTCCGCAGCCCGATAAATTTCGATATCGGTTGCTGTTGCTGTGCCATAGGCAATATTGTTGCGGACAGAAGTATTAAAGATAAACGTATCTTGACTGACTACCGCTAACTTGCGCCGAAATGAATCGATTTCTAACTGCCGCAGCTCGACTCCATCGATCGCGATCGAACCAGCCGTCGGATCGTAAAAGCGGGCAATCAGATCGGCTAAAGTTGTTTTGCCAGCACCAGAAGCACCAACTAGAGCAGTTACCCGATCGCGCTCGATCGACAGCGTAATATTTTGCAGAATTAAGCGATCGTCATCGTAGCTAAAATCAACATCAATTAATTCAATCGATCGTTTTAAGCCTGTAAATTCGATCGTGCCATTGTGAAAATATGTCTTATTATCAGTTCTCAATACTTCTTCAATCTTCGCTTTAGAGCCATGCAGACTATTGAGTACCGCGACAATGGAATTTACATCCTGAATAAATGGGACTAATCTAATCAGGATGAATAGAAAAGTTAGTAATGAAGCAACTGGCAATGCTCCGTTAGTTAAAAAGCCATTAAAAGCCACCAGAATCATCACAATCAGGATCGTTGTGGCAATGCCTTCAGCTAGGGGCTTGACCATTGCCCACAGCCCCACCATTTTTGCCGACGAGCGGACAACCCGTTCGCTGGCTTGATAAAAACGTCTTCGTTCGTAGTCGTGGGTCGCAAACGCCCACACCGTCCGCATTCCACTAATAAGTTCGATCGCGACAGTAGTAAAATCACCATTTGCTGTCGAAACCTCAAAACTACCTTCGCGTACCCGCTTGCTCGCGGTAGACAAACCCACAGCCATCAAACTAAACAGTAGGAATGCCACGATCGTTAGTTGCCAAGAAATTAACAACATCGACACCAAGTAAACTAGAATTGCCAGACTCCTAGTGAATAAAAAAGAACTGCCATTGAATACTTGTTTAAAGCGTTCTATCTCTGAAGTAATCGTATTAATTAAATCTCCTGAATTTGAAGTTGAAAAGTAGCTCAAGCTTACCGCCTGAAGCTGTTCAAAAATTCGCTTGCGGAGCCGATCTGTTAAAAGAAGCTGGGAAAACTCTGTATAAAGTTGAGCTAAATAATTAAATATTGCCCGCGTACAAGTACTCAGCCAGATCGCCGCAGAGATCCGGTACAGCCGACTGGTAGCAGATGTATTGACACCTAAAAACCACAGATCGAACCAATTAATACCTGTTTTGAGTGGTGCTGCATTGGGACTTGTCAGATTTTGTAAAAAGGAGAGGAGAAAACCTAATCCAATTCCCTCAAAAGCGGCTGCAAGTAGAGAGAATACGATGGCTAAGAGCGCAATCTTGGGAAAATATTTGAACTCTCGCAAGATCGGATGGTTAGTCTGCCAAAAAGTGGTGGCTTTTAATAAAACTCGAACAGAGGCGGGAAGTTTAAACATAAGCTGTTTGGCATCTAAATCGAGTTGTAGGTTCTAGGGGATAGTGAATAGTGAATAGTAACGATCGAAGATCGATCTCAACTGCTAAGTTTGCTTTAGACTGCCGTTTTAACCAGATCGGCTTCAAAGATGGCATCGAGTTTAGTATAAATAGCCGCGCTCTCATGTTGACTGGCATAGGTTTGAGATATTTGAACCGAACATCGAGCGGCTAACTCTGGTTCGTGAATCAACCGCAAAACTCGATCGGCATAAGCCACCGGATCGTCAGTAATAAAAGCATTCACCCGATCGACTAAACTTAAAGCTGATGCTGAATGAATTGTAGCGACGATCGGCATCGCATAAGCCATCGCCTCTACCAGCTTAAACTTCGTCCCCGCACCCGTTCGTAAGGGGCAAATTACTAACCTCGATTTTAGATAAAGTTCGGACAGATCGGGAACGTAACCCAAGCACATCAAGTTTTTAGCCAGCACAGGTTCGACTCGAACTACGGACGATATTTTGCCAGCGATCGCGACTTTAAGCGCGGGTTTCTGCTCGACAATTAATGGTAAAACTTCATCTAAAAAGAATTGCATTCCTTCACGATTGGGTTGATTATCAGATCCCACAAACAACACATCATACTCAAATCTGCGCGCTAGATAAGGAGTCGAGTTGCTGCCACTATCTAGACCATTTACTTGGGAGGGAATAAAGTGCAGTTTGGCGGGAGAAAGTTCTTTGGCGAGGATGTTTCGCTCGAATTGAGAATCGACAATTACGTTGTCAAATCGATCGAGTAAAGCGATCTCTCGCTCAAAATTTGCTTGATAGTCAAACTTCAAGTTTTTAGAGAAATCGATCTTCTTTCTGACCAGCCGAAAGCGAGTAGTAATATCATGAATATCGATAACTGTCTGAAGCTTAGGCGATCGCAAGTCGCTAGCTAAATGGGCATAGTCGAGATTATTAATCCAGATAAAATCATAACTTCGTTGCGCTAATAATTTGGTTAAATAGCTAACATAACCAGGCGGTGCAAAATAATCTGAATCGACGGGGAGTTGTTGACGCAATAGCCGTTGATGATAGAAGCTTTGAGCGCGGGTATAAACAAAGTCAGACCAGTTGCTTTCGCCCCGATAGACGAAAATATTATCGACAAATTTTAAGACATCGAGCTGGCGATCGTCATTCCATTCTGGTACGCCGAATTTATTACCAGCGATCGCATCTACCGCAAACCTGTCGCGACGATCGTGGAAATATTTGAGCATTCCCAATACGCGACCATTAGTGCCATTCAAGGCATCTGGTGGATTGGAGATTGGCAAGTGAAACAGAATTTTTTGCTGATGGCTCATGAGTCGAACAGTTGAGAATTGAGAATAGGGTGGGCACCCTTCGGCTTCGCTCAGGGCAGGCTGTCCACCAACTAGATTTCAGGCACGATCTAGTTGGTTTTACTGACATCCAGATCGTCACTTTGTTGCTATCCAATAACTGTAATTAGTTGCCGATCGATTAAGGTACTAATTCCTTGTTTGAGACTAATTTTTGGCTCCCAATCGATAAAATTTTTCAGCTTAGTAATATCAGCGAGTAAATGCATCCGTTCGACCTTGCGGACTCTAGCCGGATCGACTTCAATGATGATTTTTTCACCTAATACTTGCTCGAATGCCGTGACTACTTCGGTTACGGAATATTCGATCCCCCGACCGAGATTAAATATTTCGATGCCCCGATCGCAGGTGGTTAGCAATTTGACGATCGCATCAGCCATATCGGAGGTGTGGATAAAGTCTCGCTTGGGATCGAGATTGCCTAACCCAATGGTGCGGCATCCGGCATTAATCTGCCGCTGAATTTCAGGAATTACATGGGCATTCGTCTCGTTGGGGCCGAAGGCATTGAAGAACCGACAGACGATCGTGGGAATATCGGTTTGCAAGTGAAACTCATTCATCAGATGTTCTCCTGCTAGCTTCGACAAACCGTAGATGTCTGTAGGTGCGGGCGGATGCGTTTCGGAGATCGCCCGATCGTAGATCGGATAAACGGCAGCAGTGGAAGCAAAAAATACTTTTTCCAGATTGCGGACATTTTTGGCAGCAGCAAGGACATTCATCGTCCCCTGAATGTTCACCTGGGCGGCTGCGACTGGATGCTGGTTACAGTAGGGAATAAAATGGATCGCCGCTAGATGAACGATCCAGTCTGGACTAATTTGGCTGACTACTCTAGACAGCTCGGCTCGATCGAGGAGATCGACCTCAAAAAAATGCGCGGCGGGGAGATCGATAAACTGGCGATTGCCAAATGATAAATTGTCGATCGCATAAAGATCGTGACCGCAATTTTGCAGTGCGGCGATCGCCGCCGAACCGATAAAACCCGCCCCACCTGTGATGATTACCTTCTTAGTTCGTGTCATATAGCTAAGTCCTCCCTCGGTTAAAATCTGCTAGATAGTTGGTGTAATTGCGGCGATCGGGGTTAGGCATCCCGCTCCTCCTCGATCCGCTGGTAAGTGGCGGACTGTGGCACCCCGTTGAGAATTAGCCCCACGACATTAAACCGCTGCATCACAAACACCGCCTCACTTAAATCTTTGCGATGCGATCGGCCGATCCGCTCGACTAGCACGACACCACTACAAACAGCGGCAACCATCACCGCATCGACAATGCCCAAGATCGGTGCCGTATCGATTAAAACTAGATCGTAGTGAGCGTTAAACTCGGTCATTAACTCAGCCATCCGCCGCGAACTGAGCAGTTGAGCCGGATCGAGTGGAGTTGGCCCTGCTGTCAACACGTCGAGATTGCCATTAGCCGCCAGCGGCTGAATCGCCTTGGCGATTAAGGTTTCAGTATTGTCACTGAGTAACGTTGATAGCCCCACAGTATTAAACAAATCTAATTGTTTGTGCAAACTGGGACGACGTAGATCGGCATCGATCAGCAAGACCCGCTGGTGCAACCGCGCCGCACTCAACGCCAACCCGATCGCTAGCGTCGATTTACCCTCACCAGCTAAAGCTGAAGTAATCGCTAGCGACTTGCGCGTTCGCAAGCCGTGAGCGATGCCAAGTCGCGAAGACTCCAGCAGTTGAATGTTTTGATAAGCTAGATCGAGCGACTCGCGAAATGGCAAGGATTGAATTATCTCCATGGTCGAAATAGTTGCAGTCGATAGCTGGCGCAAGGGCAGGACAATTCCCGACTGAGTGCCCGGTGACGAGATGGCTGGCACACCCCCCAACACAGGTAGATTGGTGTGTTTTTTCAGTTCGTCTAGGGAATGAATCGAATCATCCAGCCATTCCCGCGCAAAGGCAACGATTCCACCGAGGAATAAACCAATTACCGCCCCCAACAAGACAATGCGGTTCAAATCTGGGCCTGTTTTGCGTCCTAGCCTCGGCTCTTCGACGACCTGCCAATCAAATCCACCCCGCGCGATCTCTAATCCCATCGCCTGCCGAGATTTTAGCAACTGCTGGAGTGTCTCCTGATTGACTTGCACCGCTGGTTGCAAGCGGTTATATTCCGAGAGCAATGCTGGAAATTGTTGGAGTTGTTGCTTGTAGCGGCGTTCCATCTGAGCCAGGGTTTGAGCGCGAGCGCGAGCCGCTGTTAAAGTGACCTGCACGTCTACAAATTGGCTAGTTAAGCTCAGATCCGTCGTCCCCAATTGTCCAGATTTCAGGAGCGGCTCGGTACCCCCGGAATTGCCGCCCTTGCTGCCATTGGGCAAAATCCGCCGCTGCTCGATCTCTAGTTGCGCCTGTAGCTGCTGCCGCTGTTCGCTTAATTTCTGAACGCTAGCCGCGCGATCGGTAAATCGCAGTCGCTCCTGTCTCAAGGCTAGCTCTGTCTTTTGAACCTCATTCAGGATATTTTGATAGCGGGGGGATTGACTCAAGCGGGTCGCCTCGGAACTCGCCTGGGGCGAAAGGGCGATTTTTTGTTCTAAGGTGGCATAGCGGCTACTCAAATCCCGAATTTGCAACACGTTCGTCCCCTGCTCCCGCAAGATATTATCCAAAGACTCAACTAAAGTCTTCGATTGCAGTTCGGGATTGATAAAGTTGTGACTTTTGCGAAATTTTTCGAGCGCGGATTCAGCTTGGTGGAGTTGCTGCTGGATCTGTGGCACTTGCTCGTTAATAAATGCTAGCCCCTTAGCCAAGCGCAGCTTTTGTTGTTCGCGATTATAGTCTTGATAAACTTGTTGTACCGTTTGCAAAATTTGCTGCGCTTTGAGCGGATCGCGATCTTCATAAGCCGCTTCAAAAATTTTGGTATCCACTTTTTTGTCAGCGGTTTTGCCCATTGTGACCTGAGTCACTGATAGCGATTTTTTGATTTCATCGCTGCCGATCTGGGGATAAGTCGGGCGCAGCCGATCGACGATCCGTTGGAGCAAGATCGAACTATTCATCAGTGTGAGTTGAGTGGCATAGTCGGCTTGGACATCAGAGTCGGCAAACTGGGTATTGCTGCCTCCGGGTTCGGATTTGCCGCGATAGTTTTGATCGACGAGGAGTTGCATCGAACTGCGGTAGGTTGGTTCTTGATACGAACCGATGAACCAAGCGACTCCGACTGCTCCCATCCAAGATGCCAAGACCCAAAGTTTGCGACGCAACAGCACCGCCAAGAGCTGACCGTATCCAGGATCTGCATTTGTTACTCCAAAAGCCGTAATCGATCGTTCGGCGAGCGGCACCTCGCTACTATCGACAAATAACTGGTCGTAATCCGCATCTTCACGATCGGATCTAATGAGATTTTGAGCCATCACTACCTCGTTCGCATCGAGCGTTAGTTTGTCTAATTTCCGCATCTTCATGACTTCCACCAGCCTGTATAACTGTCAACTTTTTGGAAGAATACAGCTTCGGTAAACCGATCGAACGCGTGGTTGCGAATCTTGGCATAGTTCCACTTAATGTTACTAGCTTCGAGCAGAGCGTCCCGAATCGCCGCCGCAGTTTGGCGGTTAAAAAATAAGCCTGTCAAACCGGGTACCTGAGTATCCAACACACCCCCAGCACCGTAGACAATCGCTGGCGTTCCACTAAAATTTGCTTCGATGGGCACCAGCCCATAGTCTTCTAAGGCGGCAATAATCACCGCCTGAGCTTTGGCCATGAGCTGGGCGCGTTCGCCATCGCTGACGTAGCCCAGAAAGCGAATGTTCTGCATGGCTTTGGCCTCCAGTCGCTGGCGTTCGGGGCCTTCGCCCACGATCAGCAACGGCCAACCCAGTGAGTTAAAGGCATCAACAATAATGTCGATCCGCTTGTAACTGAGCAAACGGCTAGAGACTAAATAGAAATCTTCTTTGAACTCCGAAAACACAAATTTGCGATCGTCGATCGGATAGTTGATGGTAATCGCTGGCTTATCATAAACTTGCCGAATCCGTTCTGCCACCGTCGTCGAGTTGGCAATATACAGATCGGGTTCTTGTGAATACCGGAGGTCGAGTTTCCGCAGGTACCCGAACACTTTTTCCAGGAGCGGCGCGAATGCTTGAAATTCCTTGTACCCTCTGAGATACACTTTGGTATCCCATAAAAAGCGGGGAATGTTGTGACAAAAGCAGATATGTCTGGCTCCAGGTCTTTTCCTCACACCTTTAGCAAAGCTCGACGAACTGCTAATAATCAGGTCGTAATCCTGCAAGTCTAGTGCCCGCAAAGCAGGGTAGTAAAAGGGTGCCAGCAGCCTAAAGTACTTACTCGCATATGGGATCTGCTGAAGAATTGTGGTCTGTACCGGACGATCTCCGAGATCGATCGTGTTTTTGGCATCGTACAAGGATGTAAAAATGTCTGCATGGGGGAAGTACTTGCACAGCAGCTCAAACACTCGTTCTGCACCCCCCCGTTGCGTCAAATAGTCATGTACCAAAGCAACTTTCATAAATATTTAGCAATATGTATGGAGATCCGATCGCGTCAATATTGATATCCATGAGAAAATCAGCCCTGAATTATGATTAGAAATCCAAGCAATCCCAATTGTGGTTTTAAAATATTTACCCGATCGCAGCGATCGCCACCACCAAGGAATTAAAAAATTCGAGCGGTCGGGTTTTGAGTTAGACCCGCGTGAGACAATACTTATCTACACTGTAACATCTTGTTTCTAACGTTTAATCCGTATATATCAACTTGTGGTGATAAATAATACAATATCGCTTTAGGTTGTAGGTTTTAGGCTTTAGGGGAACTGGACGAAAACAATATTAGACACGATCGCATTTTTACTTTCGCAAGAGGTCTAAGTTATACTGCCAACTTACGAGCGATACACATCACCGATTGAGCCGCCTCCGGCGAATTGGGGTTCATCCCCGACAACATTTGAGCCAAAGTATATTTCAAAGGCGACCGACCGTAATCACCTGCAAACAATTCAGCACCAACACCATGATTGTGAGGATAAAGTTCGATCTCAAAACCGAGCGGTACGAGCGTATCGCGATACAGATCCAGTGTCACGCCATCTCCCGGCTGATGATTGTGAATCTCTGTCGCCAATCTTAACGCCCGCTCCTGTCTCGACCTGTACAAACTCGCCCGTCCCGGCAGCCAATACATCGGAAACTGTTTCCTGGCTGCATTGACTAGCAAACCCAGCCCTTTGTGATGCCAAGCGGTCTGCTGCGGATCTTCATCGGTAATCAACACACCGCCAGGACGCACCAACCGCGCTGCTTCGGCTAAAACTTTGGCCATATCATCGCAATGATGCAATACGGCATTGAGCGTGACGATATCGGCACAGTTGTCAACTAGTGGCAGATCGTGAGCGTCGGCTAAAAGTGGGATATAGCCGAGTTGCATTGCCTGTTCCAGTGCCCCCCGACTGATATCGACCCCGATGAGTACTTGAGGAGTACCGCCGATGGTGGCGTAGAGATTTCCAGGGCCACAGCCAATATCGATCGCGACTTTATCATCCCAACTGCCGCTCGCCGCTTGCCAACGTTCGCCGAATGCTTGACTACAATTTTCCGTTTGTAAATATTTGTCACGATACGATTCATGCCCAAAAAAATCGGCATTAGCCCGCATCCCCTGAGTCCAATTTGAGACTTGAGACGTAGGAATGCCGCCCGTATCCCAGTCAATTTCGGAATTAAAGCTCAGATCTTTTAATATTTGCTTATTTTCAGGAAGAATCATCACGATCGTCAGCCTCAATAGTAATATTATCGAAATCCATACCTCACTATATTTAAATATACAGTAATATTTCAATATGTAGTGTGATACAAAACGATCGTTTCTACCTTTAAACAGCGATCTTCAAGCTCAACAATCCTCCAGATGTACTCGTCCCCCAGTCTCGTGGTTGCCGAGCATCGTCGCAATACTGTCCCCTCGTCACCCCACCACTCGGACTAAGATTCGATCGATTTGTCGGGCGATCGCCGTTAGGTCAAAGCGTTGACTGGCTTGGATTTGGGCGGTAGCTGCAATTTCCTGTGCGATCGAGGGTCGATCGTAACATTGCACAATTACCGCTGCCAGTTTCACCGGATCGCCAGGTGCCACGAGCCAGCCAGTCACCCCATCTGCCACCAATTCCATTGCGCCGCCCGCCGCCGCTGCCACGACGGGAGTACCGCACAACATCGCCTCGACGATCACCCGCCCAAACGGTTCTGGCGCGGTTGAAGTATGCGCTACCAAGTCACATGCTGCCATTAGTTCGGCGACATCAGACCGAAAGCCGACAAACCGCACTCGATGTTCGAGGTGTAAATCTTTAACCTGTTGCTGTAGTTGGGTTACATAGTCTCGTTCGCCAAATAAAGCATCGCCTACGAACATCGCACTCACAGATTCGGGACAATGAGTTAGTGCTTCAATTAATAAATGCTGTCCTTTCCACGGCGCAAGCCGACTAAAGTGTCCGACCACAAAATCGCGATCTGTAAATCCCAATGCCTGTCGAGTCGGCTGGCGTTGAGACGCGATATCTCGATAAGCAGCGAGATTAAAGCCGTTATAAACAACTTGGGTCAGTTTTGCCTGCCCGCCAGCGGCAATAAAAGCCGACTGACTGGCTTGAGAATTGGCAATTACCAGTGATGCAAACCGATTTGCCAGCGTCACGGCAATTCGTTGATTTGTCTTACTAAAGTGCTCTAACGAGAGGATGTCATGTAGGTGAAAAACTAAGGAACGCCGACTCAAGACGCTTGCTAGTGCGCCGACGACTAGAGCTTTTTGGGTATTGGCATAGATTAAGTCATACTTGCGGCTCAGTCGTGCAACTGAGATCGCCAGCGGTAGCAGCCGTCCGATACTATACACGCCTTGAAGAGTACTGCTGTCTTTTTGAACATCAATTGCAGTTGCTAATACTTTGACGGGGATCTGTTCCTCCTCCAGCATGGTGCGAAAGAAGCCATCGGCGAATAAACACACTAAGCAGCCGCGATATGTTTTAGCAATATCCAACAAGCACAGTTCTGCTCCACCAGGTTTACCGCTTTGGTCGAGGAAAAGAATCTTCATCGGAACTTTTGTAAAACTATATGTACCTGAGTGCCAAATTTTTTACTTTCAATTCATCAGCATAGATTCACCACCCATCACAATCCATCAACGCGATGTAGCGATTCGATCGATTCCTCAACCTCTTCTTCATCTACACATTGCTCGATCTGCGCTTTAAACCACTTCAACTCTTCAGCGGCTGGATCTTGAATGTGGTACACCAACAGCGTCCCCGCCACACGCGCCAGCGTCACGGGTGCGGGGGAAACATGGCTGAGGAGATCCCGTGCATCTTGGTACAGTTGCTCCACAGATGCCCGATTTAGAGGATGTCCCAACTGAGTCGCAAGTTGCAGCAGATTTTCTTGAATAGACAGATCTTCGGGACTGAAAAGAGCATTAGTCATAAAAATCTTGGCTTTGCCTGATGTTAAGTGCCGATCGCCGTCTATCGATTGTAGCACTAGCTAATTTTAGATCTTCGATCGATTCCATCCCGATCGGGCTAATTCATGTCATAGCTAGACTAATTAAATAAATACACTAGCCGAGATATTAAATATTTCTCCCAGTTTCTTTGCTTGTGCCTTACTAATTGCGCGCTTACCATTGACGATCGAAGACACCAACCCTTTCGACGGACTGAGTACTCCTACCAAGTCCACTTGCTTCATCCCACGAGCTTCCATCAAATGCTGTAACAGCTCGTGGGGTGACGTTTTCGACCACTCTTTAAGGTTGTATGTTTCCTCTTCATAGTCTTTAATTAGCTTAACCAAAAGTCTAAATAGAACAGTTTCTTCAGGAGTCCGATCCTGTTTTTTGAAGATTAATCTTTCAGCTACAGCCAAAAACTGTTCGTACTCTTCATGCGTTTCAATGATTTTGGGAATGATTCGATCTTGGTTTAATAAGTCAATATAATCCCCTCTGCTAATAGTATGGGTCATTTTTCCACTGCTCCTTATCGTATTCGGCGTGGGTCAGAAAATATTTAAAATAAACGACTTGCTCCTCATAATCTATGTCAAGAATGAGGCGATATTTATTACCTTTGATATTGAAAACAGTAAAATTGCCAACTGACTCAGCAGCTCGATATTCTTTTTGCACATCGATAAGGTTTTGCCATGCTGATTTTTCAACTTTTTTATAGAAGTTCTTAATTACTTCTTCTACATCAGGATATAAGGCTGATGCTTCTTTGAGTTTGCCAGCAGAAATGAGGTGCATGGGAGCTTTCCTTTAAATATTTATATTCAGTATTCTGAGGATGCGATTCCATGTGGTTTGCTTGGTCGTGCTTTGGTTGTGTACGTACTATGTTTGCATGTTGAAAACTAATTGTCAACACTAAGGTTTAGTGTTGCTAGATCTGGATTAGATCGATTCCTGAAGCAGAGAATACGTCATTCGAGTAAAATGATCGCAAAACATCATCCCCTAACTGACTATGAGTTATAGAATGGATCGCCGCGCTTACGCTCAGACATACGGGCCTACTACAGGCGATCGCGTCCGGCTTGCTGATACGGAGTTATTCATTGAAATCGAGCGCGATTTTACAACTTATGGGGATGAGGTGAAGTTTGGGGGTGGGAAGGTAATTCGAGATGGGATGGGACAATCGCCGATCTCTAATGCTGATGGTGCGGTGGATTTAGTCATTACTAATGCGGTGATTCTCGATTGGTGGGGAATTGTCAAAGCCGATGTCGGGATTAAGGATGGCAAGATTTATAAAATTGGGAAGGCGGGAAATCCTTATATTCAAGATAATGTCGATATTATTATCGGCCCAGGTACCGAAATTATCGCCGGGGAGGGGTCGATTTTGACTGCGGGGGGGATCGATACCCACATTCATTTTATCTGCCCTCAACAGATTGAAGTCGCGATCGCAGCGGGAATTACGACGATGATTGGGGGTGGTACGGGGCCAGCAGCGGGGACGAGTGCGACTACCTGTACGCCGGGAGTGTGGAATATGCACCGGATGTTGCAGGCGATGGATGCGTTTCCGATGAATATTGGGTTGTTGGGGAAGGGGAATAGTTCTCAGCCGCAGGGTTTGGTCGAGCAGGTGGAAGCGGGTGCGATCGGGTTAAAATTACATGAAGATTGGGGAACTACGCCTGCGACGATCGATAATTGTTTGAATGTGGCGGATGAGTATGATGTACAGGTGGCGATTCATACGGATACGCTCAATGAGGCGGGGTTTGTGGAGGCGACAATTGGGGCGTTTAAGGGGCGCACTATTCACACTTATCATACCGAAGGTGCGGGTGGCGGACACGCGCCCGATATTATTAGAGTTTGTGGTGAGGCGAATGTTTTACCCTCATCTACCAATCCGACTCGCCCCTATACTTTAAATACTTTGGACGAACATTTGGATATGTTGATGGTGTGTCACCATTTGAGTCCGAGTATTCCTGAAGATGTGGCTTTTGCCGAGTCGAGAATTCGCCGCGAAACGATCGCCGCTGAAGATATTCTTCACGATTTGGGCGCATTTAGTATGATTTCTTCTGACTCTCAAGCGATGGGCAGAATTGGCGAAACAATTATTCGGACTTGGCAAACCGCCCATAAAATGAAAGTCCAGCGGGGCGGTTTACCTCAAGATAATCAACCTGCCGATAATTTACGGGCGAAACGCTATATTGCTAAGTATACAATTAACCCCGCAATTACCCACGGAATCAGTAATTATGTGGGTTCGATCGAGTCTGGTAAAATTGCCGATTTATGCTTGTGGAAACCTGCCTTCTTTGGAGTCAAACCAGAGACGGTAATTAAGGGCGGACTGATTGCCTGGGCGCAAATGGGCGATGCGAATGCGAGTATTCCCACACCGCAACCTGTCCACATGCGTCCGATGTTTGGTAGTTATGGTGGTGCGAGAACTAATACGGCATTTACGTTTATGTCTCAAGTCGCGATCGAACAATTTTTACCCGATCGATTGCAGTTACAAAAACAGGTATTAGCAGTATCGAATACTCGTCAAATTAGCAAGCGCGATCTGAAGTTAAATGATGCGCTACCGCGAATTGAAGTCAACCCCGAAACTTATGAAGTCAGAGCGGATGGGGAGTTACTTACCTGCGAACCTGCGACTGTTTTACCAATGGCGCAGCGTTATTTCTTGTTCTAAAAATCGAAATTAATGTATCAAGAGCAATTGTTATTTATTTGTAGTCGCAATCAATGGCGGAGTCCGACAGCAGCCAATTTATTTGCAGCTAGCGAGCGATATACAGCCAAATCGGCGGGGACTTCAGATCGTGCCAGAATTAAAATTACACCGGGTTTAATTAATTGGGCGGATCGAATTTTTGTAATGGAAAAACGTCACGCGGCAATTCTTCAGCAAAAATACCCCGATCTGATTGCTAATAAGTTGGTAGTTGTTTTACATATTAGCGATGACTATCAATACATGGATCCAGAACTTATCGAAATTCTGGAGTCGCGGCTTGCTGAACATTTGACATTAGAGGATGTCTGAAAAGTCAATAGAAGATCTCAAATTGGGTTCCATACACAAGTCGGCTGGACTTCGTTTTGAGATCTGAATCCCCCAACCCCCTTAAAAAGGGGGCTTTTGAGTGTAAATCGCCTCGATTGGTACATTTAGAGCGAGACAGCGCACCAATTGAATGGACGAGATCGGGGCATCTATTCGGGCGTATGATGAGCCGCGATCGCATCCTTGAGGGCGTATACTACCCGTTGTTGCTCATCAAAGGTAATTTCGGGAAACATTGGAATCGAGAGTACTTGGTGGCTGACTAGTTCGGTATTGGGGAAACTGCCGATCGGGAGATGGAGATCGCGATATACTTCCTGTAAATGTAATGGCAGCGGATAATAAATCATCGAGATTACGCCAACTTCAAGAAGACTAGCACGGACTCGATCGCGATAAGCCGCAGCATCGATACCCGCAGGTGCCACTAATCTAATCGTATATTGATTCCACGCCGATTCGCCCCCAGGAGTTGCTTGAGGGGTAATAATATTGGGGACATTGGCGAGTAACTCTTGATAAATAGCTGCAACTTTAGCTCTCTGCTGGTTCCAGCGATCGAGATGTTGGAGTTTAACCTGTAAAACTGCCGCTTGAATGGCATCGAGGCGACTATTTACGCCGATCGCTTCATGATAATATCGCTGACGGCTGCCATGTTCGCGATACATCCGCAAATCGGCAGCTAGAGCGGGATCGTTGACGGTAATTGCCCCACCATCGCCACAAGCACCGAGATTTTTGGTAGGGAAGAAGCTAAAACACCCAAAATGTCCGATGCTCCCCACTTGTTTGCCATTCCATTTGGCACCTGTAGCTTGGGCGCAATCTTCGATCACAATTAAATTATGCTGCGTCGCGATCGACATCAGCTTTGTCAGATCGAGTGGATTGCCAAATAAATGCACGGGCATAATCGCCCTAGTGCGGGGCGTAATGGCGGCGGCTAATTGACTCAAATCGAGATTGAAAGTAGCCAGATCGATATCGACAAATACTGGTTTGGCACCTGCTTCGCTGATGGTTTCTGCCGTCGCAATGAAGGTAAAGGGCGTGGTAATTACTTCATCCCCCGCGCCAATTTTCATCGCTCTCAGAGCCAGATACAGCGCATCCGTACCGGAATTGCAACCGACGCATTCAGTCGTACCGACATAGCTAGCAAATTGCTGCTCGAAATCTCGAACGACAGAGCCGCCAATGTATGCACCAGAGGCTAAAACTTCTAATACCGCTGCACTGACATCAGCACCGATCGCTTGATACTGCCGTTTGAGGTCAAGAGGGGGGATGTTACTCACAACGTTCATAACCGTGGATTTTCAATTAATTGTAGCGGAATAGGCTCACACTTCGATCGTGTTTGCCTCAATTTACCATCTAGTGACGCGCCACCAACGTCGGACGTTCCCATCTCCCATCTAGGGTATGATTAGCGATCGATTGCTAAATTTTGACCCCGATGCGAATTTTCAAAGTGAGTAAACAGACTGGATGGCTGTCTTTAATAATATGGGCGATGGCGATCGCGCCTGCACATTCTCAGCAATTGCGGGTTGCCATCGCCGCCAAAGTAGCTCAAGTCAACCTGAGCAGCTCTACACCTGCTGTCGTCAGCGATGAAAAGGGTCAAAAATTGGGCGAACTACAACCTTTACAAGGATCGATCGTCACAGCCAACAACGATCGCATTGAATTTGGTAATAGTAAAGTCACTCAACTATGGGTAAAACCCCAACAAGGTGGCTACATCTGGATCGGCGATCGTTGGTATCGCGGCTGGGTGCAGGTAATTGCCGTTAACAAACAACTACTAGCCATCAATAATGTCAATCTCGAACAGTATCTGTACAGCGTCTTAGGTGCCGAGATGAGTCCGACTTTTCCTGCCGAAGCTCTCAAAGCTCAAGCCGTCGCCGCACGTACTTATGCCCTCTATCGCAGCCGCGCCACTAGCCAAAAACCTTTCGATGTCGATAGTACCCAATCGAGTCAAGTCTATCGCGGCTTATCGAGCGAATCAGACACCACTCAAGCCGCCGTTAATGCTACGCTCGGTCAAATTGTGACATATGGGGGTAAACCGATATTGGCTGCCTTTCATGCGTCTTCTGGAGGGCATACAGAGAATGTCGAAGATATCTGGTTGAGTCGGGAGCCGTATTTGCGGGGTGTCACAGATTACGATATCGGCTCGCCAGGATATGAGTGGACGCAACCATTTACACTCGCCCAACTAAGTCAAAGTCTCAAAATTAAGCAAGTACGAACGATCGTGCCCGATCGCACCACCCAATTTGGTAGCGTTATGAGTCTGACAGTTAGCGGCGATACCACCCAAACCTTCACCGGAAGTCAGTTCAGAACCGCCCTCAAGCTCCGCAGTCTGCGCTTTACAATCTCCCCCACACCAACCGGATTTACCCTAACCGGACGCGGCTACGGGCACGGTTTGGGGATGAGCCAATGGGGTGCCTATAATCTCGCCGAACAGGGGCAAAAGTATCCCAGCATCTTAGCTCACTACTATCAGGGCGTTAAAATCGAAAAATTACCAGCTTCCTAGGCTTTAGGTTTTAGGTTTTAGGTTTTAGGTTTTAGGTTTTAGGTTTTAGGTTTTAGGTTTTAGGCTGTAGAAGTAATCACTCCTATCTCCTTACTCCTATCTCCTTACTCCTATCTCCTTACTCCTATCTCCTTACTCCTATCTCCTTACTCCCATCTCTTCGCAATACAGGCGATCGATTGAGGTGCTTGTGGGGCATTTTTCCCAGCTAATAATTTAATCAAGCTATCCTTGAAACCCAATTTACCCATTTTCCCTTGGAATAATTCATCGCCGACATTATGATAATGCGGGTACAGATCGACCTCAAACCCTAACGGCTCTAAAGTATCGAGATAAAGTGCTGGCGTGACACCATCGCCCGGTTTGCTATTATGAATCTCTGTAGCTAATCGCCAAGCTTCTTCGTGAGGCGGTGTGTAGATACCCGCTCTCCCTGGCAACCAATACATCGGAAATCTTTTCCTAGCTTCAGTAATTAAGAATGCCACCCCTCGATCGCTTGGCAGATAGCATAACGGATCTTCATCTGTAATTAATACCCCACCAGGGCGAACCAGGCGCGCTGCTTCTGCTAAAACCCCAGCCATATCATCGCAATGATGTAGTACGGCGTTGAGTGTGACAATATCTGCGAATCCATCGACAAAAGGCAAATTGTGAGCGTCGGCTAATATTGGCGTATAGCCGATTTTTGCGGCATTTACTAACGCGCCATAACTGATATCGACACCCAATATTTCTCGCGGCGAACCACCTACAGCAGCATACACATTACCTAAACCACAACCAATATCGACAACGATCTTGTCATCCCAATTACCGATTGCCGCTTGCCAACGGTTACCAAATTCTTGACTATTATTTTCGGATCTAAAGTATCTGGCACCAAATTCTGGATGGCTGAAGAAACTAGCATTTGCCACCATCCCCGGACTCCAATCTGGAATTTCGCAAGTGAGAATATTTCCTGGCTGCTCGATTTTCATTCGAGAAATTGCATCGGATCGCAGTCTCAGAGCTAAATCTGGCTCGATCGATCGCGTTGTAGCAGCTATTTTTGTTGACATTATCCTAGTTTTTGTGGAACGTTGGTTAACTATCTCTCAGGAATTGATATCGATCGACTAGCGATCGGTGCAATCTAGCCTACCTAGATCGACAAAACATATTCTCAGCAAGAAATCAGGGGGTGTCGGAGCAAGTGAAAAGAGCCGTCGCTCGTCGATCGACATCTTTAATAGCGACATTATACTCTATGCAAATATGTTGTAGTGTATCGATTTACTCCCAACTCCCAACTCCCAACTTCTAACTCCTAACTCCTTACTTCTTACTCCTTACTCCCATCTCCCAACTGTAAATTTACCCAATTCCTCAGTTAATATAAGAATGTAAAGTTACATCTCTTCAGGTATAGATGGAATTCCTATCGTTAGAGACAATCCAGGAGCTAGCAAATCAATACGGATATCTCGCTGTCTTTGTAGGCATTCTGTTAGAAAATTTAGGGTTGCCACTACCTGGTGAAACCATCACGATCGTCGGTGGTTTTTTGGCTGGGAGTGGCGAACTAAATTATTGGCTCGTCTTGGCATCAGCGGCGATGGGAGCTTTCATCGGCGGCATCGGCGGTTACTCAGTGGGCAAGTATGGCGGCTGGAAGCTGATTCTAGGTGCTGCGAAAGTCTTGCGGATTCAAGAAGTGCAGTTAGAAGAAATTAAAACTAAATTTAGTGACAATGCGGTTAAAGCCGTCTTCTTCGGTCGATTTATCCCTTTAATTCGGATTGTTTCTAGTCCGATGGCTGGTGTCGTGGAGATGCCAATTGGTAAGTTCTTAGCTGTTAATTTAGTTGGAGCGGTGACTTGGGCATCGGTGATGACAACACTAGCCTTTTTCGTGGGTAGAGTAGTTTCGCTCGAACAGTTACTAGCTTGGGTGAGTAAGTTTGCCATTCTAGCTCTATTCATCGCGATCGGATTTATCGTCGTCCCCATCTGGCTGGAAAGTCGCATTGCTAAAACAGGGGAATAGGCTTTAGGGGAGATGGGAGTTCGGAGTTTGGAGATGGGAGATTTTGGATTTTGCGGTTCGCGCTCTGGAGGTTTCCTCCAGATCGAGCGAGACAAGACAGCGACTGAAATCACGCGGAGGCTCCCTCTTGCCAGAGTGTTTCAATCAAGACAGGATTTTGGATTGATAATATCCAAGTCCCCCAGTCGCCCCGTCACCCAGTCACCCCGTCCCCTCGTCCCCCAGTCCCATCTCCCTGTAGAATGGTTTTGAAGATCGCACGCGAATATCTATGAACTGTCATGAATGTGGAGGCACGATCGCAGTAGACGATCGGTTTTGTGAAGAGTGTGGTGCGAGTCTAGTAGCCGCATCCAACCCTTCATCTTTGGTGCAGCCACTTACGGTGCTCGTCAGTAATATTAGTTGTCAGAAATGTGGTGCGCCGCCTGCCAAAATCGATGCGGAACGATACTGCATAGAATGTGGATTTCGTCAAGCAGTAATTTCTACGGATACCATCGAACTCCAACCTGCACCCAATTTAGCAGGAGCTAGCGATCGCGGGCGCAGACACGATCGAAATGAAGATGCGATCGCGCTCAAATTTATTGCCGACGATATCTATATTATGGTCGTCTGCGACGGTGTATCTAGTTCCCAACATCCCGAACTTGCCTCCAGAGCTGCGGTAACTAATTGCTTAGAGGCGATCGAACTAGCCCTGCAACAAGGTATCGACGATCCGGCGGCGGTTATTTGCCAGGGTGTCGATGCCGCACTCCAAGCCGTCGCCCGAATTCCGATCGATCCGACATCCTCAATCGATCCTGCTTCTACCACGATCGTCGCCGCACTGGTACGAGCTAATATTGCCACAATCGGCTGGTTGGGCGATAGTCGTGCCTATTGGATCGCCCCAGATAAATCGATCCAGCTCACTCAAGATGACTCCTGGATGCGCGATGCGATCGAGTCTGGTATGTACACCCCCGAAGAAGCCGAAGCATCGCCCTACGCACATGCGATCGTCCGCTGGCTGGGTGCCGATACCGCCGATGATGGTAAACCTTCGATCGTGACTTTTGCCATCCCTAGTGCGGGTTATTTACTCCTGTGTACCGATGGCTTATGGAACTATGCCCCAGATCCCGGTTATCTTTACCATCTATTTCAACAGGCAAACGATTCGCACAGCCTCCCCATCGCCCGTCACCTGATTCGCTTCGCCAATCAACAAGGTGGACAAGATAATATTACAGTGGGTATTTTAGTAATAGAGTAGTGCTAGTTTGCATAACCGATCGCTTATTCTCCCAAGTATTTAGCAATCGCTCGTTGGCGTAGCCTCTTCGAGAACGAGAATTGACAGTAATTAAGTAGTTTCGATCGACGATCGTAAAATCCAAGTGTTAGGAACTTGCTAACTTCCGACTCCCATCTCCCAACTCCCATCTCCCAACTTTATGTTTAACGCCGAAGTCTTCCAAAATCCTTACCTTCCCCAAGGTGCCAGAGAAGTAAACGCCATCATGACGATTACTACCAGCGATAGTGATGGGGTAGCAGTTGCCGCACCGATAACCAATCAACGCTTATTTGGGATTATTTGCGATACATCTGGCTCGATGGGTGGAGCTAAAATGATTGCAGCTAAAGATGCGATCGTTAAAATTATCAATCTACTCCCTGATGATGCTGCCTTTTTTGTCGTCACCGGATCGAGCCGCGCTAAATTATTGGTACCGTTAGTTAACGCCGTACCTGAGAATAAAATGCGCGCGATTAGTCAGGTAAAAGAAATTAGTGCCAATGGCGGTACTTTAATGTCTACTTGGCTGCATACCGCTTTGGGTGAATTTAATAAAATGCCCCAAGCAATTTGTCAGGCATTATTGCTCACAGATGGGCAAAACGATCTCAATGACGAACACGATTTAACTCGCATTCTCGATGCTGCGGAAGGGAAATTTCAGTGCGATTGTCGCGGTGTCGGTACCGATTGGCGCGTTGGTGAATTACAAAAAATTGCCGCCAAATTATTGGGTACGACTGATATTATCCCCTCACCCGATCGGATTGCCGCAGACTTTCAAGAAATTCTCACCAAAGCAATGGGTAAAACCGTCAGCGATGTCAGTCTCAGATTGTGGACTCCCGTAGGTGCGAAGATATTATTTTGCAAGCAGGTAAGCCCCGAAATTGTCGATGTTACCAGTCGCGCTAAGGTTGTCAGCGAGAGAATTATTGAATATCCTACAGGTGCGTGGGGGAGTAATGAGTCTCGTGATTATCATTTCTGCATTCAAATTAATGCGGGCAATGTCGGCGATGAAATGTTAGCCGGAAGAGCGAGTTTAATAACTCAAACTAACGGACAAGAAACCAAAATAACCGAAGCCAAAATTCTGGCAACTTGGACGGAAGATGAAGCCAAAACTGCCAAGATCGATCGTCGTGTCGCTCACTATACCGGACAAGCCGAACTCAGTCAATTCATTCAAGAAGGCTTAGAAGCCAAAGCGCAAGGCAACATCGATGTCGCGACAGTCAAGCTCGGTAAAGCCGTCAAAATCGCCCATGATTCTGGTAACGAAGCCACCGCTAAACTCCTCCGCTCCGTCGTCGATGTCGAAGATGCCGCCGCAGGTACAGTCCGCATCAAACGCACCGTCGCCAAAGAAGATGAAATGATGTTAGAGACTCGATCGACAAAGACGGCTAGAATTCAGAAGTAGATGGGAGATAGGAGGGAGGAGATGGGAGATAGGGGTTGGGTGTTAGGCTCCAACATTTAAGTTTTGGAACTGCGTTCCACACCTCCCACACCTCCAACCTCCCACACCTCCAACCTCCCATCTCCAACCTCCCATCTCCAACCTCCCATCTCCTCATGTACACTTGCCCCAAAGGTCACAATTCAACAGAAGCCGATTTTTGCTCGGAATGTGGGGCGAAAATTATGGGTTTGGGAATTGCCCAAAGTACTGCTAATTCGAGCCAGACAACGACTAGGAGCGTGTCGATCGCATCTTCTAGTTCGATTCAACCTTGCCCCGATTGCAGTACGCCCCATGAGGCAGATAGCGGCAACTTCTGTGAAATTTGTGGCTATAACTTTCTCACGGGTGCTAAAGGTGGCGATCCGCTGTCGAATTTTCCACCCCCAATTAAATCTGTTGCCAATCTTGCTGCTACCGCACCGACACAGCCCCCGCAGCCGCTCCCAGATGCCACAATCCCCCACGTTACCGCGCTCGGCTGCTGGCAAGTTACCATCTCGATCGATCCCACTTTAGCCACGCCAGATAGCCCGACAGCCCCCACTCAAGCCCCAATTACTATTCCCCTAAACAATCCTACCAATCTGATCGGGCGTACCAGTCAAGCGCGCGCCATCCATCCCGAAATTCCGCTCGATTTAGACGATGCTGTCTCTTCGCGTCATGCGATTTTGACTCTGCATCCCGATGGTGCGCTGGTATTGCGCGATATCGGTTCGTCGAATGGCACGATGGTAAATGGCAAAGAGATCGCGATTATGTCCGATATTTCGATCGCGTCTTGCGATGAAATTACCCTTGGACATTGGACGAGAATTAAGGTAACTGCTGTTTAATAACTAAGATTGGGTAGGCTAAATACAGTACATATTTTTATAAGTATCGAGGTTTAAAATCTATGAATCCAATTATCAGACAAGGCGACGTTATTATTATTCCTAGCGACACAGCCGCGACAGGTACCAAACTTCCACACCTGACTTTAGCCGAAGGTGAAGTTACCGGACATCGCCACCAAATTAGTAATGGTGAAGCCGAATTATTCGAGCGGGACGGCGTATTATATCTCAAAGTTTTATCGCCGACTGCCATTCTTACCCACGAGGAACACGCACAGGTAACTATTCCTCAAGGTGATTGGGAAATCCGCATCCAACGCGAATACTCACCTGAAGGTTGGCGATATGTAGCTGACTAAAATTAATAAAAGATATCTAGACTCTAGATATCTTTTATTCTATCGATTAGATCGAGTTATGCCGTGGAAGTTTCTGGGCAGGTTTGCACGCAAGTTGTAAAATGAAGAGACTCGATACCGATCGCTTATTTAACTTTTCCCCGTTGGCATACTTGAAAAATCATGAACTGGCAATCTCGAATTACGCTCGATCTCAATATCTTAGTTGGTAAGCCAACAATTAAAGGCACTAGACTAGCCGTTGAATTTATCATCGATTTGCTGGCTCAGGGCTGGAGTACAGACGAGATTTTGCGAAATTATCCAGGGATCGAGATCGAGGATATTCAAGCCTGTCTGAGCTATGCCAGTGCATCGCTTCAGTCCGAAAAAGTCTATGCTATTCCGGCTTAGTTTATGCGGTTCCTTGCTGATGAAAATTTCCCATTAGATGCTGTTGAGGCACTCCGGCAAAGTGGACATGATGTAGCGTGGATTAGATCTGATTCTCCGGGTATTGCCGATCCTCAAGTATTAGAACGCGCTCAAACCGAAAACCGGATTATTTTGACGTTTGATAAGGACTTTGGTGAATTGGCTTTTCGTAACAAGTTACTTGCTACTGCTGGCATTATTTTGTTTCGGATTAAGGCCCCTTCTAGTTTGGTAATTGCTCAAAAAGTAGCCAAGGCGATCGCACTTAGAGATGACTGGAATGGTCATTTTAGTGTGGTTGAAGATGATAAAGTACGAATGAGGCTACTTGCTATACCTGACATCGATTAGTTTGCCACTCGATCTCAATTTCACGATCGTCATTAAGATCGATCGCATTTCTCAAAAAGGTAGGGACAATTCATAAATTACCCCGACTTTTTTTATTTGGTATGATTATAACTCGACAATTACCGGGGTATGATCGCTGGGTTGGACTAATTTACGTGGCTCGATATCGATCGAACAACTAGTAGCCCGATCGAACAAATCTGGTGTTAAATAAAGATGGTCGATTCGCCAACCGCGATTGCGCTCGAAACCTTGTTGGCGATAATCCCACCAGCTAAAATGTCCGCCTGAAGATGTAAATTTGCGGAAGCTATCTCGAAAGCCTAAATCGATAACTGACTTACGTAATAAGTCTCGTTCTGCGTCAGTTGCCATCACCCGATCTCGCGATACTGTTTTGGTATGAATATCGAGATCTTCGAGGGCAATATTAAAGTCTCCACAGACGCAAATCGAAGGCTGACCGGATGCGATCGAGGTTTTTAGATATATGCCTAATAACTCCAACCACCGCAGCTTGTAGGGGTATTTATCGCTGTCTACAGAATTGCCATTAGGCACATAAAGATTGACAATTTGGACACCATCGAGGTTGCCAGTAATTACCCGCTTTTGTGTGTCTAAATCTCCGACTAGTTCCGCGTCTAATATGCCCCCAAAACCATAACTCACATTAGTTAATGGTTGCTTGCTAAACATTGCCACGCCGTTATATGATTTTTGCCCAGAGATATAGGCATGATAACCGCAGGCGGCGATCGCATCGATCGGAAATTGGCTATCGATCGCTTTAGTTTCTTGAACGCACAACACATCAACCTGACTTTGTTGCAACCAATTAGTTACTATTTCTAGTCGCGTCCGAATTGAGTTAACGTTCCAGGTGGCAATTTTCATTGAGGAGATGGGAGTTGGGAGTAAGGAGATGGGAGTTGGGAGTAAGGAGATGGGAGTTGGGAGTAAGGAGATGGGAGTTGGGAGTAAGGAGTAAGAAGATAGCTTAATTTTTCAACTTTCAACTTCTTGCACTGAGCGGAGCCGAAGTGTCAACTATTAACTAATTCTTTGGGCATGAGGAATGAGTTGTCTGGGCTGGTTTCGAGATCGATGACTTGGGTTACTGCGTCGATGTTGAGGTTGCCGTAAATATGAGGGAATAAATTATTTGCTTCGGCACCTTCGTAGCGAATCTCTGGTGTGACTTTAGTGATTTCGATTACGAGGATGACTAGATCTGTTTGCTGCTTAAAAAACCGATTTGCCGAGCCGATAACTTGAGCTAGAGTAGAGCAATGGATAAATCCTTCGGTAGCTAATGTTTCGCTACTGTAAGTACCGAGATTTTTGGCTGCTTCCCATCGATCGCGGCGGGTAATATGTAA
>NZ_JANYJC010000157.1 GCF_025361915.1 Chamaesiphon sp. GL140_3_metabinner_50 | reverse complement strand
AGGCTCAAAACCCTTGTACTCGATCGCTTGAATCCCTCGATCGAGCGAAAATCTTTGCAACAGAACCATCCTTTAGCAAGGATTTCAGCCTTTAGAGCAACACCATGGACTAATTCAGCAAGCCCTAATTAGTTGACTATTGTAATCCCCAGTATTGAATGCGTTGTTGGAGCCAACCATCAGCTTGCCAACGTTCGATCGATCTGTCCACCAATTGATGCAAGGAATCGGATTTAATCCCTTTAGGGATAACGATTCCCAATGCTTCAGTAGATAATTTATTGGGTAAAAGATGATAATTAGCATCGGTTTTGTTCCAGCCAAGTAGCAGACTCCGATCTGCTGCAATTGCCACAACTTTACCTGTAGCTAATAACGATTGAGCTTGTTGATAGCTATTTACACCGACTAATTTTGATTGAGGGATAATGTATTGAAGTGCGGCGATCGTTGTAGAACTATTTAATACGGCGATCTTTTTACCAACTAAATCACTATTTTTATTGATATTAGTTTGATTGGTAATTATCCCTGTTCCATCTAGATAATAATACCTACTAAAATCAACTACCCGCGATCGAGTCGCCGTAATTGTTACTCTCGCGATCGTCAGATCTACTGTGCCATCAATTACTACTTTCAGCCGATCTTGATTGGCGACAGGGATAAACTGAATAGAATCTGCATTACCAAATATTTCTGCGGCTAATTTACGGGCGATATCTATTTCTAAGCCCTGTAAATTACCAGTGCGATCTCGCAATCCGAACAGGGGTAAATTATCTTTGACTGCTACTATTAATTTGTGTCGTTGCTGGATTTCCTTGAGTGTTCCAGCTTGAACTGCGGTTTGCCAACTGATGATACTTCCGATCGATAATAAGGCGAAGAATAAAGACTTAAATCGATTCAATCGTGCTTTATCCTTCATACCTAATTAGTCTATTTCGTCGCTGCTGCTGCGGCTAGTTTAATTACCGCTTCAAAGCTAGCGGGATCGAGAATGGCGATTTGAGCTAACATCTTCCGATTGAGTTGGATGTCGGCTTTCTTCATATTGCCAATCAATTGACTGTAGCTCATGCCATGTTGACGAGAAGCTGCATTGATCCGCGCGATCCATAAGCGACGAAAATCGCGTTTTTTCTTCTTACGATCGCGATAGGCATTCCGTAATGCCTTCATTACTTGTTGGTTAGCAATCCGATAGAGTTTAGAGTGAGCACCTCTAAAGCCTTTTGCTAACTTGAGAATTTTGTTGCGGTGCTTCCGCGCCACGTTACCGCGCTTTACCCGTGTCATAGTTTAAATTAGGTGAGTTGGTGATTAAAATTGCTCTACGGCATTATCGATAGTTATTTACGATCTCAGTCCTCAAGCTACCAGTTTTGAAGTTTGGTAATTATCCAGGTGGATAGTTACAAGTAAGGGAGCATTCCGCGTACTCTGAGCACATCAGTCTCGTCAACGGCTGTTGCCTTCGATAGGCTCCGACGACGATCGGCATTTTTGTGTTCGAGCAGGTGGCTTTTGAATGCCTTACGGCGCATGATTTTACCAGTGCCGCTGGCGCGAAAACGCTTCGCTGCTGCTTTGCGGCTTTTGAGTTTCGGCATTGGAATAAATTTGTTTAGACACAATTTATTATTGTACTCGATAGATCGCACAAATAGCTAGGGGTTAGGGATTAGGCTTTGGGTTTATCTACACAAGTTATTTGAGTTGATGCGTAGTCCTCTACCCCACCCCAGCCCTCCCCTTATAAAGGGGAGGGAGCATGAAAAGCCCCCCCTTTATAAGGTGGGGTTGGGGGGGTAAACCAACCTCAAACGAAGTCTAGCGAACTTGTAGGTAGATCCCCTATCCCCTATTCCCTACTCCCCATTACCTGGGCAAAGGCAACCTTCGCAGCAGCTTGTTCGGCGGCTTTCTTAGATTGTCCCGTACCTGTGCCCAATTGTCGATCGCGAAACCAGACTTCGGCAATAAAGCGTTTAAACCTGTCGAGCTTGAGCGGATCTTCAGAGACGCGGTATTCTGGTAAAGCCTTATAATGCGCTTGCGTCCATTCTTGGAGCGCGTCCTTATAATTTTGGCGCGCGGGATCTTGGAGAATTTCGGTGGCTAATTTTTGAAAATGCGGATCTAGCCAAGGACGGACTAATTGCAGATTATTGGTCGTCAGATACAGTGCGGCGAGTACTGCTTCAAACGCATCCGCCAGCCGCGACACCCGCCCCGAAGGATCGCCAACCGCCGAAGCTGCTAGAGTGAGATAACGATCGAATCCATAACTATCGGCTAATTGCGCTAAAATCCGATCGCTGACTAATACTTTCCGCACCGCCGAAAAATCGCCCACCGACTTGTCGGGATAAGTCTCCCACAAAAATTCGGAAGCAGCCAACCGCACCACCGAATCGCCGATAAACTCTAACTGCTCGTAGTTAGGCACTCCCACTGTCGGATGCGTCAGGGCAATATCCAACAACGACCAATCGATTTGCGTATCTCCTGGCAATCCCAACCGAATCATCAACTTGCCCAATTCTTGTTGTCGCCGTGGGTGCATCAGTGGTGTTAACTAGTTCAAAAAATAGAGAAAAGAGTCGGTAGTAAGCCGGGTTCTGTGATCTCTTGCGAGACGGTGGTTATCTATCTGGGTAGTTTGTTACCAAGTACCTCAAGCGGATCTCAATCGGAACTGGTAAAAGACCAACCATAGCCCCTGCCTTGCTTCCAACCGGGGTTTACCGAGCCAGCACCTCTCGATACTGCTGGTGCGCTCTTACCGCACCTTTGCACCCTTACCAGTCTAGGCTTTAGGCTTTAGGCTTTAGGCTTTAGGTAATTAAAAATCGGGAGTTTTATCCCTAACATCTAAAACCTAATACCTAACACCTAACACCTAAAGCCTAATCCCGGCGGTATTTTTCTGTGGCACTATCCTCACGATCGCTCGCACTGGGCATTACCCAGCAAGTTTGGTCTTTCGGAAGCCCGGACTTTCCTCGAATTCGACTGGCGAACTCGCAACCACCTCACCAACTCTCTTCTCAATTACTCATTGTACAGGTCGATCGGGCTTTTGCCACTTGGGGCTGTGGCTGGTTTGTGCTAAGTTCGATCGAATCGTCGGTATTTTATCGCAAAAAATTGGCTCGATTCTCGTTCTCGTTGGCGTAGCGTAGCGTCTCGTTTCGAGAAGAGGCTACGCCAACGGGCAATCGAACCTCCTTTCCTAAAACCTAAAACCTAAAACCTAAAACCCAATCCCTAAAACCTAGTCCCTAGTCGATCGAGGATGGCTAAAATCTGTTGATAGGTTTTGCTATCGCCACGATCGAGGTAGAGATTGGCGGCTTGATGGTAGTCGCTAATTGCGCCAGCGCGATCGCCGATTTGGGTGTGGACTTTACCGCGTTGGTAGTAGGCTGGGGCGTAACACGCATCGATGGCGATCGTCTGGCAAAAGTCGGCTACTGCTGCTGAAAAGTTACCTAAGCTCTGATGGCTGCAACCGCGCTGATAATAGGCATCGAGATAATTTGGCTGGAGATCGATCGCGCGTTGATAGTCGGCGAGGGCGTATTGATGCTCGTGATTGGTAGCGAGGAGCCAAGCGCGGTGGTAATATGCTCTGGCAAAGTTGGGCGATAATTTAATCGCGCGTTCGATATCTTCCATTGCGCCTTGCACGTCGCCGAGTGCGCTGCGGCTAATGGCACGGTTGTAATATGCGTGCAGATGGTTGGGATCGAAGCAGATGGTATGAGTGTAATCGGCGATCGCGCCCTGTTTGTCGCCGATGTATTGACGGGCATTACCGCGATGGTAGTATGCATGGAAGTATTGACGATCGAGGGCGAGGGTGTGGCTATAGTCATCGATCGCGGCTTGGTGATTACCCATTTGTCGCTGACAGATGCCCCGATTGTAGTAAGCGATGACTAAGCCAGGATCGAGACTAATTGCCCGATCGTAATCGGCAAGCGCGGCGGTAAGATTGCCGTCGATCCGGTAAATATTGGCACGATTGCTGTAGGCGACAGCAAAGTCGGGATCTCGTGCGATGGCTTGAGAGTAGTTATCGATCGCGGCGGGATGTTTGCCCATTTGATAGTAAGCATTACCGAGATTATTGTAAACGCTGATAAAATCTGGTTGGAGTTCGATCGCTTTGGTAAAGTCGGCAATGGCTGGTGCATATTGCCCGCTCTGAGTATAAATAATGGCACGGTTGTTGTAAGCGATCGCTGAGTGGGAATCGATTTTTAGTACCTGACTAAAATCGGCAATCGCACCAGCCATATTGCCTAGATACTGACGTAAGTTACCACGATTATTATAGGCGAGTAATAAGCGCGGATCGATGGCGATCGCCCGATCGTAATCGGCGATCGCGCCTTCTGCATCGCCTAATTGAGCTTGTGCGGTACCCCGCATCACGTATTCGATCGCGGTTGTCGGATTAACGAGTAAGCTTTTACCCAGCTCGAAATCGGCAGTCGGATCGGTAGTCGATGGCGAACCAAAACACGTCCCTAAGCCGCGCCCAATATAGGCAACGCCCAAATCGGGAGCCAGAGCGATCGCCCGATCGAAGTCATCCCAAGAGCCGGGATAGTCGCCGATAAACCGTCGCGCATTGCCCCTACCACAATAGGCATCGACACACTGAGGATCGAGCGCGAGCGCACGATCGAATACGGCGATCGCCTGTTCGCAATTACCGACTTCATAAAATTCTGTACCGCGCTCGACTAATAGGCGCAGGTGTTTGGCAATCTCTAGGCGCGTATCGGCGGGGGAATGCTGATGCACTAGCAATTGGGGAATCGCGCCCGCTATGGCTTGCCAAGCGGCTAAAGCTGATGGGTAGCCGCTTTCGGGATCTCTCGCAATCAGTCGATCGATAATCGCAATCGGTTCTGGGCGATCGATTTGGGTTGCTAGTTGTTGCCATTGCAAGATCTGGCTGGCTGTTAGGGGCGATCCAGTGCCAATCGCCGCCGCGATCGCAATGAAGCCGATCGCCTGTAAATTGTCCGCCAAAGGCGTTTCCCCGGCGCACGAGATCGATCGGGGTAAATTTACGAGTACCAGCTTGCCATCGAGCTGGCGGCGGACGATCTGCTCGATCGCGACAGGTTCGGCTGACACTTCACACCGCTCGATTTCGCGTAATACTTCGAGTAAGTCTGCCAGCAGCATGACTATTTGCGATTGAGTCCAAGTTCGCGTCGCTAACTCTTGCGAGAATGGCACCCCAGCGATAAACTCGCGCACGATGTATAAACATCCATCTTCGACAAAATAACTATAAACGATCGGCAGTCGATCGACGCGGCGACTCACATCATACAACCTCTGTGCCGAATCGATCGCTTTTTGCCAGTCAGGACTATCGGGAGTCGGATCGGCAATTGGGTAACTATGAACCGCACATTTGAGCTGAAGATTGCCCGGAATCTGAGTATCGATGGCTAAATAGGTGGTGACAGATCCATTATGTCCCAACCGTTCCAGGATTTGATAACGCTCTTGAAGAGTAGATCCGATCGGATTCACTGTGCGTACGCTCCTACCACTCACTTGCAAGTTATTCAAAGTCTACTACCAACATACTGCCGACTATCTCTATTTTGACACATCGATCGGTTGATGTGAGATGGGAGATGGGAGATGGGAGATGGGAGAGTAAGGAGTAAGGAGTAAGGAGTAAGGAAAATCCCCTCCTCGGAGGGGTGCCCGTAGGGCTACTGGTCGGGTCACCCGCCCAGTGGGGTGGGTAGATCTTCGCTAAAACCTAAAACCTAAAACCTAAAACCTAAAACCTAAAACCTAAAACCTAAAACCTAAAACCTAAAACCTAATCCCTAATCCCTAAAGCCTAAAACCTAAAACCTAATCCCTAATCCCTAAAGCCTATTCCCGATCCCGAAGATTGATAATTTCTGCTGGTGGAAACGCGCCGAATTCGGTAATAATTGCCTGAATTAAATGAGCTGGAGTCACGTCGAATGCGGGATTGTAAAACTCCACGCCGGGGGGACAGACGATCGTGTCCCCAATCTGGTAAAGTTCCGAGGGATGACGTTCTTCGATCGGAATCCCACTCCCATCATCAAGGCTAAAATCGATCGTCGATCGCGGTGCGGCGACAAAGAACGGAATATTATGCGCTTTAGCTACCAAGGCGAGACTATAAGTACCAATTTTATTCGCAGCATCGCCATTAGCAGCAATCCGATCGGCTCCGACTACCACCGCATCGATTAAGCCCTGCTTCATACAGTGTGCCGCCATACTATCAGCAATCACCGTCACGGGGATACCCTCCTGCACGCATTCCCAACTAGTCAGTCTGGCACCTTGCAAACGCGGGCGCGTCTCATCGGCATAGATCCGCGCCAACCGCCCCTGCGTCCAAGCCGATCGTACTACCCCAAGTGCCGTACCATAACCAGCCGTTGCTAGGGCACCTGCATTACAATGGGTGAGCAAACATAGCTTATCGGGGCTGCTGGGTAAAACTTTCAAGCCATGTGCCCCGATCGCCTGACAAGTTGCGATATCATCAGCATTAATCTGTTGCGCGGCAACTAATAATTGCGGGATAATTTCCGCCACAGTCCCCGCACAATTGCGTGCTGTCGCCTCCATCCGATCGATCGCCCAAAACAAGTTTACCGCCGTCGGGCGCGTCGCTCTGAGCGTTTTGCCAATTGCCACCAACTGTGCCAAAAACTCATCTCGATCTGTAGTGGTAATCTCTTTAGCACCCAAATACATCCCATAAGCCGCCGCCACCCCGATCGCTGGCGCACCCCGCACGATCATCGTCGTAATCGCTCTTGCCATATCGTCCACCCGACTGATTTCCACATGGGTATACTCATTCGGCAGTCGATTTTGATCGATCAGCAAGACACGATCGTTATGCCAGCGGACGGGATAAACTGGGGTATTCATGGGTCAGGTAGCTAGAAAACAAAGTCCAGACCCAAATTTTATCATCGAATGAATGACGCACCAGTTATTTTTATTTATGTAAGTGTTTTGGTATCAAGCTGTGCTTTGATATTTTCCATAACCGATCGCATATATCCAGACCATAAAAACTGATTAATCAACCACAGGATCGGAATAGCAAATGAAGATTTGGGGATAAATGTATAACTCCAACGAATGAGTGTAATGTTAGCTAAAGAATCACAATTATCAAACCACCATTCTCCTGTTGCTGATGCAATTAACAAGCCTAAAGCACCAGAAAAATTACTAACGATATACGAGAAATAATTTGGCTGATTATACTGAGTCAGTTGTTCTTGGGCATAACTACCGTCTGATAAGTATACTGTCTGTGTTTGACCTGCCTCATCCCACTTTCCCGTTTGAGACTTTACATTGACAACTGCTGGCAAAAATCCGTGACCTTTAAAGATCGATTTTAGATCGATAGTTGTGACATGATAAAAAGCTTCTGTTGTATTTACATTAACTTGAGCACTAACTACTGATGAGATCATTTTAATTCTAGTACTAGCAGGAAGAAATTATAAATTGAGATGGTCGCGTAAAATAATTTAGCTGTCTTGATACTGCTTATCTTCCTAATTAATATCAATCTGACAGCGTTTTAATGGCTTGCCATCGATCGAATGACTTGCGACGATCTCCGGAATATCGGCACTAGTCAGATGACCATACAAGTGGCGATTGGGAAATAATAGCTTCCTCACCTTGTGTTGAATCTTGTCGGGTAGCCACGTAAAATTCTGCCAATTAGCGCGATAAACAGCCACCACTGTCCCCGCTTCACACCGATCCAAGCAGCCCGATTGTCGCACTTCCACTTGGTTTATTAACTGTTGTCGATCGATCTCATCGCAAAAAGCTTGATAAATCTCGACTCCGCCACAATTAAAACAACAGTCTTCGGACTGAGTGCGCTGTCTGGTACATACAAATACTCGATATTTGGGTTGGTTCATAATTATCGATCGGCAATTGATCCTATAATATGAGCAAATACTCGTGTTGCCAACTCGCTTTCTATTCAAGTATTTTTATGCCTAATAAACCTCCTACAACGCCGCGTAAACTGCCACGACAGGATCGATCTCGTATAACTGTCGAAGCAATTATCGAAGCAACTACTCACATTTTGGTCGAAGAGGGCTATGACAAAGCCAATACTAACCGGATTGCTGAACGCGCAGGAATTAGTATTGGCTCACTGTATCAATACTTCCCCAATAAAGAGTCTCTAGTTACAGCGTTAATGGAGCAACACGCGCAGGAAATGGTGGAATTAGTCGGGATGAAACTCGAGCGATTATTTGACTCACCCCTAGAAATCGTCATTCCAGAAATTATCACAGCCATAATCGCTGCCCATGCCATTAATCCCAGACTGCATCAGGTTTTGAGTGAGGAGATTCCTTATTCAGAACGTTCACCCAAAATGCAACAGGCTAATGAACGAATTTCGATACTGATTCGCGCCTATCTCGAACGCTGGCGCGATTACATTCATCCCCAAAACATCGATCTAACTGTATTTATTTTAAGCCGCACTGTTGATTCGCTCTGCCATGCTGCTGTGATCGAACAGCCGCATCTGGTTAGCGATAGTCAGTTTGAACAGGAGGTTTCTAATTTGTTACTTGCCTATCTGATTAAGAATCCAGCAATTTAATCACTACTTACTTTTGATTCCGAACTTGATTTAACTGGTGAAGTGTATCCACGAAGTCCCGAATCCCCTGAAATTGACGGTAGACAGACGCAAACCGAATATAGGCGACTTCACTCAGTGGGCGCAATTCGGACAGCACCAGCTCTCCAATTTCCGCCGTAGTTACTTCGCGCAGCGTTCTGGTTTGAAGTTGAGCTTCAATATTATCAACGATTCCTTCTAGTGTTTCTGGTGGTAGTCCAGTTTTTTGACAAGCGTGGATCATCCCTCTGAGCAGCTTAGATCGATCGAAATATTCACGGTGAGAATTTTGCTTAATCACGGTCACAGGCACAAATTCTAGCCGCTCGTAGGTCGTAAACCGATGCTTGCACTCCAAACATTCCCGCCGCCTGCGAATACTCTGTCCCGCTTCTGTCGATCGAGACTCTAACACACGACTATCTGTATACTGGCAGCGAGGACATTGCATTATAAATGTTGAAAAGTACGGATCTGTAGGGGCAGGTTTATGCTAAAAATCCTCGTTCTTAATCATAACTATCGTCCAAACCTGCCCAACCACCATAGAAGCTTATTACCCCAAAAGCAAAATCTGAGCCATCTAGAGATTTCTCTAGATTAGCTCAGATCGTGCCTAAACTGAAATTGTTGCTTAATCTTTCTTGCGGGGAATCTTGGCTGGTTCGCGAAATGCGATCGCAAAAAACACAGTTCCCAAAGCCAACGCCGTTACCAAAATATAAATAGTTGCTTCCATCTCTAAAATCCTACAGGATCATTTTTGTTTAATAGTAGCCAGGGATTGGGGATGAAAAACTATCCAACCCCCAATCCCCAATTTATTAGGCTTCCTTCTTCCGAGTAGAAGGATCTCCCAATTTCTGGAATAATCCCCACTCTACTTGCTCTTCTAGATCGGCTTCTACACCAGCAAATACGTCGCGGTAGATTGTCCGCGAACCATGCCAGAGATGACCAAAGAAGAAGAATAACGCAAATACAGCGTGACCGAAAGTAAACCAACCGCGAGGACTAGTGCGGAATACACCATCAGAGCCAAGTTTTTCACGATCGAATTCAAAGATTTCACCACCTTGAGCTTTACGAGCGAACTGCTTGACTTGGTTGGCATCTTTGAAGACTTGACCGTTTAAAGCACCACCGTAGAAGCTAGCAGTGATTCCAGCTTGCTCGAAGCTGTATCTGGATTCTGCCCGACGGAACGGAACGTCTGCACGTACAATCCCTTCAGAGTCAGTCAAGATGACAGGGAAACTTTCAAAGAAGTTTGGTAGACGACGTACACTCAGTACTCGACCTTCAGCGTCTTTGAATACTGGATGTCCTTGCCAACCTTGGACGATTCCGTCGCCTTTGTTCATTGCACCAGTACGGAATAGACCACCTTTGGCAGGGCTATTACCTACATAGTCATAGAATGCCAGTCTGTCAGGAATTGCCTGCCAAGCTTCGGCTTCGGTTTTGCCATCTTCAACGCTAGTCTGAACGCGACGTTGGATCTCCTGTTGGAAATAACCGCTATCCCACTGATAACGAGTCGGACCAAATAGCTCGATCGGTGTAGTAGCACATCCATACCACATGGTTCCAGCAACGATGAATGCTGCAAAGAATACGGCGGCGATACTGGATGATAGTACAGTTTCGATATTTCCCATCCGCAGAGCTTTGTAAAGTCTTTCGGGTGGGCGGACAGTCAAGTGGAATAAACCAGCAATGATGCCGACGGTACCCGCTGCAATATGGTGAGCGACTACGCCGCCAGGATTGAACGGATTGAATCCCGCAGGTCCCCATTCTGGAGCGACTGGAGCGACGTGCCCCGTAATCCCAAAGGGGTCTGTCACCCACATCCCTGGGCCAAATAAACCAGTCAGGTGGAATGCTCCGAATCCAAAGCAAAGGAGTCCAGATAGGAACAAGTGAATCCCAAACATTTTGGGTAAATCTAGAGCTGGTTCGCCAGTCCGAGGATCTGTAAACAGTTCCAAGTCCCAGTATACCCAGGTCGGCTGATATCAGTGCATTTAATGCATACAGCTTTGGTTGCTGGTTGGGCTGGTT
>NZ_JANYJC010000126.1 GCF_025361915.1 Chamaesiphon sp. GL140_3_metabinner_50 | reverse complement strand
AACCAGCCGATGTAAATGCGATTTTCTGTGGAGGCGATCCAGCTACAGAAGCGTTCCCAGACGTTCGCGTTCTGGGTGCGTTGTAAGGTTGTGGTCATGTGATTATGATTGCTGGTGTTCTGTATAGAACGGAATGTTTTTTATGTATGAATCTAATCTAACCCGATTGTTAATGTTTGTAAACCTTTCTCAGTTTTATAGACCTGATGGGGGTTATCAGGTTTAGTTATGTATGTTGGGATGGCGAACTCCAAACTCATACTGCACTGGTGAGTATGCTCTAGTTTCCTTCGGGTTGATGAGCGATAGCCGAATCACAACCCAACCTACAGATCTGACAGCATCGACTGATTACCAGCCAGCAAACAACTCCCAGCAATGGAATATTGAGATCGGGAGATCTCACCAATTGCACAATACATTCCGACCTCAGGCTAAATTGGAAAGTGACAACTTTGTTAATGCAGCCCAAGATGGCTGCAAGGAGAAAATATTTGGACAACATTAGAAAAATATTAGAGATCGGCATCGATTCAAGGTCTACCGCCGAATTAATTCAGCTAGCCCTATCAGCACCTGAAGAAGATGACGATTATGCAAAGGAGCGTTGGCATTTTGTGGGCTTGCTCCAGCGGCGCGGAAATCGAGAGGTATTGGATCGCTCGATCGCATTGACAAAGTGTGTGTCGATTGAGAAAAGATCTCTAGGTATCGATATTTTGGGACAGTTAGGCATCCCAGAGCGAACGTTCCCTGACGAATGTGTGACGAGACTATTAGAATTGCTAGCGCAAGAATTCGACCCACTCGTCTTACGAGATATTTGTATTGCGCTTGGGCATTTAGGAGATCCACGATCGATCGAGCCACAATTAAAATTTTGCTTACATCCCGATTGGGAGGTGCGCTATGGGGTGGTGAGTGGCTTGAGCGGACGCGATGACGATCGAGCTATTTTGGGTTTAATTAAGTTATCTACAGATGTGTGCCCAGAAGTCCGCGATTGGGCGACTTTTGGCTTGGGGACGTTAATTGAGGTAGATACACCCGCGATTCGAGAGGCGTTATATCAGCGGTTTCTGCTAGAGGATCGCCAAGGTAAGGAAACTGCCGAAATTTATGATGAGGCATTGGCAGGGCTGGCGAATCGCAAAGACGATCGGATCTTGCCCCAACTGATTACCAAGCTGATGTCTGATGACGTAGGCACATTCGCAATCCAGGCGGCAGAAGCAATGGCCGACGATCGTCTTTACCCAGCATTATTGCATTTACAAACTTGGTGCGATAGTACCTATTTAGAAGATGCCCTACTAGCTTGTAAACCTCGATCGAGTCAGCAACGATCGTCATGAAAATTGAGACCGGATCTGATGCTGGTTTTTAAAAATAAAACTGCTGCAATCCGCATTCTGTCGTTGAAGATCGCCCGATCGAAGTATATCTGCCACCACATTTGTGAGATGATTGGAAATCAAAATTCGATCGGGTGGCTGAGATGAAATCGTTATTGCAAGTGTTTCAGAGTCGGAAAATGGCAGCTTTGTTGGTGCTTGGTTTTGCATCAGGACTACCATCCCAAATTATCGATGCACCGCTGAAAGCCTGGTTGAGTACGGCAAATGTAGGGGTGCCAGCGATTACCCAATTATCGGCTCTGGCAATGTTGCCTTATGCCTGGAAATTTGTGTGGTCGCCATTACTAGATAAATATGTGCCACCTTTTTTGGGGCGCAGACGGGGATGGTTATTAGTGACACAAATTGCCTTAATCTTCACAATCGGATTGATGGCAATTCAGCAACCTAGCGCGAATAATCTGCAAGTAATAACTATTTTGGCTGTCACGATCGGATTTTTTAGTGCATCTCAGGATATTGCTAGCGACGCATACCGAACCGATGTGCTAGAAGAGTTGGAAATGGGTGCTGGGGCGGCATTATTTACGTTTGGCTTTCGGATTGCAATGTTATTGGCGAGTGGTTGGGCGTTAATTGCAGCCGATCCGACCCGCTCTGGACATTTAAGTTGGCAAGCGGTGTATCTAATCTTGGCAGGATTGATGTCTTTGGGCTTAATTGCCACTCTACTAGCACCACAACCTATCGCTCAAGAGTCTACACCACCTTCGTTACTCGCGGCGATCGTACTGCCGTTCCAAGACTTTTTTCAGCGACGGGGCATCGTCAATGGCATTTTAGTGCTGTTGCTGATCGTCATTTACAAAATCGGGGACTATATGGTTAAAGGTGTAGCGACCCCTTTTTTACTAGAAATCCATTTTACCCAAACCCAAATCGGTACGATTCAGGGTGGATTGGGAATCGTGGCGACTATTCTGGGTGCCTTTGTCGGTGCGATCGTACTCAATAAAATTGGCATCAATCGTGCGTTATGGGTTTCGATCGGGTTACTATCGATCGGGATTATCCCTTACTGGTTACTGGCTCAGTCGGTACAATTGGCACCTGTCGGGCAAAGTCCGAGCGAAGCATTATTAATTTTAGCGATTAATTCTGAATATTTTTTTGCTGGGATGGAAGCTACGGCATTCATCGCTTTTTTGATGAGTTTGTGCAATCGTCAGTTTTCCGCGACGCAGTATGCTTTATTTACCAGCCTGATGCTGTCGGGAAAAAGCTTTATCGTCGCACCGATGGGCAGTATTGCCAAGCAAATCGGCTGGTCGAATTTCTTTTTACTAAGTATTCTTGCTGCGGTTCCAGGGCTGATCTTGCTAACTTTCCTTGCTCCCTGGAATTCAAAAGCTGAGAAAAATTCGTTACAATAGCGACCGACCCGATCTAAATAATCTAATGACCTTCTTTCGCCAAAATGTCGCTCCATTCTTGATTTTGCTGGTATTTCTGTTCGCCCTAGTTGCCACCAGCGCAAGAATTTTCTTGCCGACAGATATGTCTGGCCCTGCTCCAGTAGCTGGTGTGTTAATTCAGAGCATATTAACGCTAGTAAGTTAGAACGCGAGTTCGGCAAGTCCGAGATATTCGACTCCTTGAGTGCTGACTTCAAATCGACAAGGGAGTACTTGCAATCCCTTGGCGATTGCGGTGCGTAAGAGCTTACCGTAGAGCGGATCGGTAGTATCTCCAGGCGCAAATTTGGTTTTGTCGCCCCGGTTGATAAGGTAGAGCATCACCGCACCAGCTTGGGGCATGACATCGATGAGTTCGCGCAGGTGTTTTTGACCTCTGGTAGTTTCGGTATCGGGAAAAACGGCAATATCCCCGATCGACCAAGTGGTATTTTTAACTTCTAGATAGATCGATCGTTCTCCCCCTTCGAGTAAAAAGTCGATTCTACTGCGGTTATTCTGCCCGTAGGGTACTTCCGATCGAATCGTTTGGTATACGCCTAGTTCGGGTAATAGCTGCCGTTCTAGGGCGATTTTAACTAGCTTGTTGGGCAAGGCGGTATTAATGCCAATCCACACACCATCGATCGAAATTGTCTCCCAAGTGTATGCGAGTTTGCGCTTGGGATTATCGTGGAAAGATACCATCACTGGCGCGCCAATTTGACATACTCCAGTCATCGGGCCAGTATTAGGGCAATGTGCGGTAATTATTTCTCCTGTATCGAGTTGGATATCTGCAAAAAACCGCTTGTACCGTTGGACTAAAATGCCGGGGTAGAGTTGTGGGTAGGTGTAGAGCAAGGGAGGGGAGAGAGTAAGGAGTAAGAAGTAAGAAGTAAGGAGTAAGGAGTTGGCATTTACAATCTAAAATCCAAAATCTACATAGAGAGCTAGGTTCTGGTGGCGATGTAGGTTTCTAAATAACCGAGATCGATCGCCATTTGGTCGATCGGGGCGTTAATATTAACTAGCTGTCGATCGCGTGCGAGGGTTTCGACTTGCTTGGCTAATGCGGCAATACTGGTAATCCCGACATTTGCACTCGCACCCTTAATGTAGTGAGCTTCATGACCGATCTTGACTAGATCTTTATCGATGACAGCTTGACGGAGATCTTCGATGTGAATTTTGACATCTTCTGCCAACATGGTGAGTAACTCTAGTTCAAATTCCGGATCGTCTTCTGAAACTTGATGCAGTTGTTCCCAGTCGATGTCTATGCGATCGTTCATTGGATGATGTCGTGAGAGTGTAAGCTGATTACGATTAATAGTTTATCCTTTCGATCGCCTATTTCCCTAATCTATCTATGTTTCAAACTACCCGCCGTCGGTTGGCAATTTGGTATATTACCTTGACTGCGATCGTGTTAGTGGTATTTGCCAGTGCGATGTATATTTACGTGCGGAGTACTCTAATCGAGCGGATCGATGATACGTTAAATCATGTCGTGGAGGTAGTTACTCGCTCGATCGCGATCGACAGGATCGATGCGCCAGGGATTGCCAATCGGTTTGAGATTAATGTCGCAGCGAGTTTTCAAGATAATTCCGATCGACTCGATGACGATCGGATCGATTTGGAATTATTCAATCTTGGCGGTAAGTTATTGTGGTCTACACTCAAAGAGCCACTCAATTTACCAGTGTGGATCGATCTAGATGGTGCGACGGTGCGGGTTAGTCACGATCGAATTTTGCGGCAGATTACGGCACCAGTCTATAAATACAATGTTTTAGTCGGCTTTTTACGAGTCAGTCATCCTTGGTTTGAAGTTACCAAGCCTACCGAATCGTTAATTATCGATCTCGCGATCGGAACTTCGTTAGTATTAGCTAGCGTCGCGACGATTGGGTGGTTTTTATCGGGGATTGCGATCGAGCCAGTCAAAGCTTCTTACCAGCAGCTCAAGCAGTTTACCGCCGATGCATCGCACGAACTCCGCAATCCGATCGCGACTATTCAAGCCAACGTTCAGGTAGCACTCAGTGAGGAGCCGTTACTACCCCAACAACGCCAACAACTCCAGACGATCGAACGCCTGACGCGGCGGTTGGGGCGGTTGGTTGACGATTTATTATTTCTCGCCCGTCAAGATAGCAGTATTGTTACGCCAGAGTTTAGCTTAGTGCCGCTCGATGCCTTATTAATGGAAACGATCGAAGAGCAGCAACTCGCCGCAGCCGCCAGAGGCATTAACCTAAAATTTGAAATTATCGATCCGGTACTGGCAGAGCAAGATCGCGAACTCGATGTATTTACGATCGATGGCGATTGGGATCGACTGGTAAGACTATTTACTAATTTGCTAACTAATGCGATTCAGTACACGCCGCCACATAGAAAACACCCGTCGGAGATTAATATTGAATTAAAACATCTAACTCATCAAAATATATCATATCTGCAAGTCCAAGTTCAAGATAATGGGATGGGAATTCCCGAAGACGCTCTGCCATATTTATTTGACAGGTTTTATCGTGTCGATCCGGCTCGAACCGCTACTGCTTCTGATGTCAGCAGCGGTTCGGGATTGGGACTCGCGATCGTCGAGTCGATCGTTACCAGTCATCAGGGCGAACTCCGCATCGATACTCAAGTTGGAGTCGGTACGACTGTTTTTGTCACATTCAAACGCGCTCCTGTTACCAAAAGTTATCATTCACTGTAGATAGAATACTTTAAGCTAGAATTAGACGTTTAATTTTAGGAGTAAATCATGTTGAATGCTACATTGCTACTTGGTGCGATCGGCCCTTTGAGCCAAGTTTGGTCGCCAACAATCGCGATCGTCATGACTGTTGCTTCTCTGCTCGGAGTGGCGATTGCTAGTACTACCAAAAAAGCTGGCCCAACTCTGGTTGGTGGTTTGACGATCGCGCAGCTTTTAGGCGGTACTTCGTTCGGACATCTCCTCGGTGTAGGTGCCGTCCTTGGTTTAACTCGCCTGGGAATCATTTAGATCGATTTGTTCGATTCATAAAATCCCTCGACTCCCCTACAGTTGCAGTTGAGGGATTTTTCGGCTTAATGTGCCAGTAGCAATCTGCGCTACAAAATCGGCTCGTGAACGGTGACTAATTTAGTACCATCAGGAAATGTCGCTTCGACTTGGATGTCGTGAATCATCTCCGGAATACCTTCCATCACATCATCGCGATCGAGTAACGTTTTGCCATAATTCATTAGTTGGGCAACAGTTTGCCCATCCCTAGCACCTTCGAGAATTGCCGCCGAGATATAAGCAATTGCTTCGGGATAGTTGAGTTTTAAGCCTCTAGCTTTGCGACGTTCGGCGACTAGCGCGGCTGTAAAAATGAGTAATTTATCTTTTTCTTGTGGGGAAAGTTGCATGGTTGGAAAGGGTTGAAGGATGTTTGGCAAAATGTCTTCTAGACTTCGCTTTTGCTGGGATTACCCCCCCAACCCCCCCCTTATAAAGCTATCCATTACCCACAGATTATCCAATGATTGCAATGGTTTGGGGGATTGCTAGCCATTTAGGTAGGGGCAATTCATGAAGCGGCGGTTTTATGTCTAGGGTTCCCCCCGAATAAAAAAGCGGATTGATTTTCGGTCGGGTTTCCCGACCGTGAAAATCAACCAAGCACCGACAAGACATTGCCCCTACCTAA
>NZ_JANYJC010000113.1 GCF_025361915.1 Chamaesiphon sp. GL140_3_metabinner_50 | reverse complement strand
CTAAAATCCGGATCTTAGTCTCCCTTGGAAAGGCTACCGTGTATACACAAGTCGGCTGGACTTCGTTTCGAGATCTGAACCCCCCCTAACCCCCCCTTAAAAAGGGGGGAACCGGATCCGGAAGTCCCCCTTGAAAAGGGGGATTTAGGGGGATTTAGGGGGATTCGATCCACGTTCTATTTACCCACCCCCTGCGGACAAGCAACGCTAGTCCCCGTCGGTTGTCCCGGCGTAGCCGCAGCAACCAGAGTCACCTTCCCCTTGCCATCGAATACCCAACCCACAGCCGGAGGAACTAGTTTACCGAGATTATTCGGCGTACTACTAACGGCTGGCTGAATGCTGACGGCGCGGGCATCTTCCCACACGAGATCGCTAGTCAAGGGGTCGTTAGCATTGGGCGGAATGCCACCACGCCCAGCGACAATTAATTTATTCTGACGATTGTTCGTGCTACAAGCTTGCGAGATCTGGTTGCTAGCATCGGTAGTGGTATTGGGCAACTCGGTACTATCTCGCCCCGGATCTGTCCCTGGGGTGGTGATGTTGACAGTCCCATTTTGTCCGAAGGTGGAACTGGCCGTAATATCGTTGGTAAAGGGCGAGTCTTGTCCTTTGGGACGAAATTGGATACCAAACAAGCCTTGACTGGTAATCTGGACATTACCGCCCGAACCTTGAAACGCATTAGCAGAAATATCATTATTTCCTGGCGCAGCAACAATTAAAGGACTACTAATGGTGATATTGCCACCATTCCCCTTTTCCTCTGCACTCAGGGATTTACTACTAATGGAACTTGTATTTCTCAGCAAGAGTAGATCGCTAATCGCCAGAGTGATATTACCGCCGCCAACTGAAAACCCGTCAGTAGCAATAAATGACATATTGTTGAGATTCAATTTCTGACTGCTAATTGAGATATTTGCAGCTTGTCCTTTACCACCACTGAAGCTGGATATAAAAGCCTTGCTAAGACCGATATTTCCTTTGCTTTCGATATTAATATTACCTGAATTTCCTATGCCATCTAAATTAGTTGTGATAATGCTGCTGGAATTTGAACCTTGCTGATTAAATAGAGAGAGGTCTGTCAAACCAGCGATTTCTACATCACCATTAGCTTTGATATCGATATTACCTGCATTCCCGATACTACCTTGATTAGCTGTGTTTATCGCACTATTATTTGTTACTTTTAAATTTTTAGTAACGATACTAATTCCTTGGCTATTCCCTTTGGCTCTAAGTATCTCAGAACTGATAAAAGCTCGATTGTCTAGAGAGATATTTCCTTTTGTATCGATCGTGATTTTACCAGTATCACCTTTTCCTCTTGAATTACTAGAAATTGAGCTGCTATTGTTTAACCTTGCTGCATCTACCCCATCTACTAGTGGGATAGATCGATCGCTTCCCACAATAGTTAGATCTCCAGTAGTTTTAATATCGATGTTTCCAGCATTTCCCGTACCTAAATTGCCTGTAACAATCGAGCTAAAATTTGATAGACTCAGATCTTTAGCATCAATAGCAATCCCTTTGCTATTCCCTTTCCCCTCGCTAGAGATATCAGCACTGATAATAGCTCCATTGTTCAGAGATAAAATGCCTCCAGTCTCAATTGTGATTTTACCCGCATCGCCTCTGCCATCAGTACCACTTGATATGGCTGAAAGAATTGTCTCACTCGTTGGTACAGATCTATCGTAGCCTACAAGATTAAGATCGCCAGTAGTTTTAATATCGATGTTCCCAGCATTACCGATACCCCCAAAGTTATTTGAAATTATGCCACTACTACTCGAAATATTGATATGTTTAGCACCAATACTAATCCCTTGACTGTTTCCTACTGCCTGTGCATTGACAAAAGAATTAATAGACGATCCCTTATCTAAAGATAAATTACCTTTGATATCGATCGTCACTTTGCCAGCATCGCCTTTACCAAAAGTTGCGCTACTAACTAAAGAACCATCTCGTAACGACATTTGCGGGAAAGTTTAGTTTGGGAATCTTGCCATCTGTATTTATCTCGATCCCTTCCGGTGCTGATGCAGAGAAGTTTAGTTTGAGAAAATTTCCGGCTGTGGCGATCTCGACACTTCCTGGTGCTGATAAGCCGCCTAACTCAACTCGCCCGCCCCCTGTAGATATTTGTCCGCCATCGATGGCAACTTTCCCACCAATTAAACCGATATATTGAGTTTGCAGCGTCCCAAAATTACTAATCGCACCAGTGCCTCCACTGAAATTCAAGCGAGAAGCATCGAACAACACATTTGGCGCGACGCTTAATAATGGTGCGTCACCATTAGCATTAGTCCCAAACGTAATCGTTCGTCCCCCAGCATCGACTAAATCGATACTATTTGCCGTACTCCCGACAAAGGCTTTACCCACATTCAACCGAGCATTCGTCCCAAACACAATCCCATTAGGATTAATCAAAAAGAAATTCGCGCCATTGCTATTGACTGTTCCATTAATATCGGAAAATAAATTCCCTGTCACGCGGGTGATGATATCGCGATTGCCAACTGGATTGGTAAAATTTGCCTGTCCGTTAGTCGGAACCGAAAAATCTGTAAAACTATGAAATAATGTCTGTCCCTTACTTACACCACCTGTAATATTAAAGTTATTACCATCCCCTGACACCTGAGTACCGAGCGTATTATCTGCTACCGGAGCGCGATTGGTGGGTTGATATGTTTGAGCATTAGCTTGCAAAATCGCAGACTGGATACTAATTACTACACTAGTTAATGTTAGTAAAGATAGCCAAAGTTTAGTTTTCATTTTGGTATTTTATCCAATTTTTACTAACAAGCTGCATAACTCACATCAAATAGCTGCGATCGATACTAAAATAAGTGATACTTTAACTTACTTGGTAACATAAGCCGACACCACACATTTTTGGATGTTATCGTTAACAATCAGCCATTTGTCGTAGCTATCTAGCAATCTCTCAGCCATTCGCGCAAACAGCAATACAGCTTGTCGATCGATTATTAATTCGATCGAGTCGAGATTTTTATACACTAAATTTGCCCGATCTTCAATCGTGGTAAAGATCGAGCGGGTGTAATGACCGAATACCGTTCGATCGATTACAGTAGGCAAATCAGTGATATCGATTATTTACCTAACGTTAATTCCTCTTTCTTGCCTAAAATACCTTGCGGACGTAATACCATTAATAGCATGAGAATTAGACCGATAATCATAATCCGAAAGGCACCTTGCTGAGTATCATCTAAATGCAGAGCGCGAAAGATTACTTTGAAAAACTCAGTTCGCGTGATTTCATAATAGCCCCAAAAAATAATCGCTCCAATAATCGCACCGAGATTATTTCCCGAACCGCCCAGCATGATAATAATCCAGGCATTAAAAGTAATTAACGGCTCGAAGTTATCGGGAAATACAGTAAACTGCCAAGCATAAAAGGCTCCAGCAATACCCGCGATCGCACCCCCGATTGTAAAGGCTTGTAATTTATACCAAAATACATTTTTACCCAAAGCTCTGGGCACTTCTTCATCTTCTCTGATGGCTTTAAGAATGCGTCCCCAGGGTGAATTTACCAGTCTTTCGAGTCCGATATAAACTACTGTCAATACGGTTAAACTTAGCAGCATTAATCCCGCCCGCGCATCATAAGTATAAAGCGATAGCGCACCGCAAACATAAACAGTCAATACAAAAATAATCGCGATCGCACCACTAATTAGGCGGCTACTTTCTACGCGCATCCACAACCACAATCGCCACAATGCTAACCCACAAATTGCTGTCAACCAACCGATTAATAATAATCTGACGGGATATTCTGGATTGAATCTAAATGGTACCGGATAACCCTGTACGCCGAAGGTACCTTTGGTCAGCCAAGCTTCATTTTTAGCTACCAATCGGACTAATTCTGATACGCCGATGGTGACAATTCCGAGATAGTCTTCGCGCAGTCTTAATGTAGACATGCCGATGAGCAATCCTAGCAAGGCTGATAAACCAGCTCCGACTAATACCGCGATCGGAATCGGTACGCCTTGCATAGAGAGTAACACGGTACTATAGGCACCGATCGCCATAAATGCGACATGTCCGAAATTAATCAGCCCCGTTACGCCCCACTGGAGGTTTAAACCCAGACTAAATAGTGCATAAGTAGCAGCAGAAATCGTCAAAAAGACAAAGTAAATGACCATCAGACAAAAT
>NZ_JANYJC010000112.1 GCF_025361915.1 Chamaesiphon sp. GL140_3_metabinner_50 | reverse complement strand
TCTTGTCCGATCGTAAAGACTTTTTCACAGTCTTCAACCCGACTTTCACTAATTTGTTTGATATAAATTAGACCAGTATTCCCATCAAAATCGACAAAGGCACCAAATTGTTTTAGTCCGACGATCGTACCAGTTACTAATTGCCCCCGTTCTAGTTGACTAAAATTAGCTGTACGAGCGGCTTTGCGTTGAGAAAATACGAGCTTATTTTTCTCTTTATCTGCTTCGATAATTATCCCCGGAATACTAGTGCCGACTAGAGATTGATGGTCGCGTTCGAGTAATTGCGATCGAGGAATAAAGCCGCGAATTCCTTGAAAATTAACAGTGACACCGCCTTTGTTTACGCCAGTTACTTTAAGCTGAATCGACTCTTTATTACTTTGCAGATCGTCAACTTGATTCCAGGCATATTTCATTTGCAATTGCAGCTTAGACAAAGTGACTTGTCCATCTGCATTCTGTTCGCGAATAATCAGAAATTCTTGCTCGTCACCAATTGGTAATAAAACCGATAAATCTGCCGATTCATCTGCGGCAACTTCTTCGGCTGGAACGAATGCTAGCGACTTACCATTGATATCTACATAGACACCATCGCTATCATAGCTATGAATTTTCCCTCGCACTAATTGGTCTTTTTCAAAGTTTACTGCTTCAGCATCTAGAGCTTTGGCAAAATCATCCATTGAAAAGATTTCAGCCGAGGTACTTTGAGTCTTATTCATTATGAGTTGGGATTTGGGAATGGGGAGCGAACCTACCCTGCATACACATCTCTGGTGAGAAGCGCAATTAGTGGGAATCCCCCAAACCCCCTTAAAAAGGGGGCTAAGATCCAATCAAAGTCCCCCTTTTCAAGGGGGATTTAGGGGGATTTAGATCTCAAAACGAAGTCTATTCGACTTGTGTATACACCGTAGGGGAGCGAACAGGGGCTGAGAACGTAATCGAGATCGGGTTCTTTGCGTTCGCCCCTGACAAAATAGATCTCCTATCTATATTATGCCGCCCTACTCAGTCAGATTTGAGTTGCTGAAATAGTTCTTCGACATGTTGCCAAGCTGCCGCAGCGGCGGCGGGATGGTAACTCGCCCGTAAATCGCAGCAGAAGCCATGTTCGGCACCTGCGTACTGCCAAATCTGATGGGGAACATCATTTTGAGTGAGTGCGGTTTCAATTTGGGCAATTTGGTCGGGCGGAATGCTAGCGTCATCCATGCCAAAGAACAGATACATTTTACCGGAGATCGACCCCGATCGACTCACAGAAGGCTCGCCACCACCCGGCGTACGAGTAGTGATTCCCGCACCATAGAACGAAGCTGTCACGGTAATATCGGGCAAGGTAGCTGCCAAATAAGCGACGTGTCCGCCAAAACAAAAGCCGATACAGCCAAAATTGGGCAGAACTTGGGGCAAAGTTTTGAGGTAGTCAATCGCGGCTTGAATGTCGGCGAGTAACTGTGATGCATTAGTTTGTTCGGCATAACTGCGACCTAATTCGACATCAGCACTGGTGTAGCCTGTCTCAAATCCTGGAGCAAACCGATCGAATAAAGCAGGCGCAATTGCCACATAACCCATACTGGCAATCCGTTCGACCACAGATTTGATATGGGTATTGACCCCAAATATTTCTTGGAGGACGATAACACCTGGAAATTGTCCGGCTCCGGTTGGCATCGCCAGATAACCAGAAACTTTTGCCGATGGAGATGCGTCTGGCGCATCAGTATTGACTGGGTAAAGTGAGACTTGAGTGGTTGCTAGTGGTAATGCGGTCATAAAGATAAATCTAAATATTGACGATTGCGATCGATCCAGATAACATCTAGTTTTGGATAGATGTTTTGATATAATTTAACAGTCTTTATCAACTCAGCTCGAAACATAGACTCATCCTCTGAGAGATTATTCGAGAAATTAGGATAGTCAGCCAGTTGTACGACAAATTTAGGTTGCATCATTTTATAAGTATTCAGGAGTGGCTAAAGTGGCTAGAAGCGAGCAGCAAGATCGGATTAAGCGATTATTACCAGGTAAAGTATTATGGGTGGCGATCGCAGTCATTTCTTGTGCGGTTTTTGCACTACTACATACCCTCTTTAGCGGCGTATCTGCGGACGCGCTTATCGCCCAGACAGGATTAGCCAAAACAGTCGAGGTAACTACGGCAATTGTCAATAGTATTCCACTCAACTTCGATGTCCCCAAAGACTTTCAAGCCAAAATTATCAAGGATGTACCCGTAATTGGTACGGAAAAATACATCGCCCTCACTTTCGATGATGGCCCTTGGCCGGAAACTACCGAGAAAATTTTAGCAACTCTCAAACAAGAAAAAATCAAAGCCACCTTTTATGTAATCGGTCAACCGCTGAAGTCTTTCCCTGAAATCGGCAAGAAAGTTCTCGCAGATGGTCATGTCATCGCCAACCACACGCTGCACCACTGGTACAAGCAGATGAGTCCGTTAGTAGCACAGCGAGAAATTGAAGATACTGCTAAAATCATTAAAGAAGTCCTTAATGTCGAAACTGCCTACTTCAGACCGCCCGGAGGCGTTTTGACTAATGGCTTAGTTGCTTATGCCCTCAAGCACAATCAATCTGTCAATATGTGGTCGGTAGATTCCGGCGATAGTCACCCCAAACGTCCATCCACGGCAGCCATACTTAAAACTGTTCTAGCCGGAGCAACCCCTGGCGGGATCGTACTCATGCACGATGGCGGTGGCCGTCACGATAATACTGCCAAAGCAGTTCCCCAAATTATCGCCCAACTGCGCGATCGAGGTTATAAATTTGTAACCGTTCCCGAACTCCTAGAATTATCATCCGCAGCCGCAGCAACTCCGACAGCTCAAGGCTCATCCACATCGGTTGGAAGTTAAGTACATTCGATCTCGATCCTCTTTTGTAGCAGCTAAAGCCAACAATAATTTAACATATCTCTGCTAACTTGTAATTAGTAGGGATATTCTTTTCATCAGGGAGATTAATTATGTCATTAACACAACAAAAATGCGTTCCTTGCAATGGCGGTGAATCGGCGATTTCACAAGCAGAGATCGATGCATTTCAACCGCAGATTCCCGATTGGTGTCAGTACGAAGTTAAAGGCGAACAACGCATCGAACGGCTCTATCAACTTAAAGATTTTCAAACAGCCCTCGCCTTTACTAACGCTGTCGGCGAATTAGCCGAAGCCCAAGCCCACCATCCCGCAATTTTAACAGAATGGGGCAAAGTCACAGTTACTTGGTGGACGCACACAGTCGGCGGTTTACATCTCAACGACCTAATTATGGCAGCCAAAACCGAAGAGATTTTTAAGCAATTTAAGTAAGAGAATTTAGGCGGCTAGGGTGCGAAGATTTACCCACCCCGCCCTACGGGCACACTTCGGCAAGCTCAGTGCAACGCCCCTCCAAGGAGGGGAATTTAGCGGGCAATATTTCCCGCTCCCCGCTAGGCAACAATCGGACTTTGCCCAAACAGATGAGCG
>NZ_JANYJC010000097.1 GCF_025361915.1 Chamaesiphon sp. GL140_3_metabinner_50 | reverse complement strand
TACTGGGCATCTGCTGACCAGCGACCATTTAATTGCCGCATCGTCGGCGCGATGCCACGTCTAACGAGTTCAAATCTAGGTGCGACGCACTCTTGAACTAATAGATCGTTGCTGGCATAAGCTTTGAGTTGTTGGATGTGAGCGCGGATGCCCAGCCGCAGATTGGTAAATTGCGCCCATTCAGCCTGTCGATCGCCCAAACTAGCAAAATTGTTAGATTCTGGCAAAACAGCCCCGCCAAAGGTCAGGAAGCGGGTTTCTAGACACATTTGAGCGAAGGCGAGATCGTGATTCACGCCTTCAGCTTTGGCTTCTTCGATATAGATGCTAGAGAGATTGGGGAATAGTTCTAGAGCTTCGGGTGTATTAGCCGTCAGGAATTCATCGAGCTGGGTGGAAGTGGTATGCCCCACGCACATAATCCGATCGAATTCATCGGCGTTGAATGCGTGCTGAGAGCGGATATTATAGGTACGACCGATTTCTGATGCAATTGAAATATTCAGATCGCGCAATTCGATCGCTTTAATGTAAACGATGCCGCGATAGCGACTGCGGCGAATCTGGGGATTGAGAGCCAGATTCACACCCAATCTATCTGCTAGATCGATCGGGATATAGACGTTCCCATCGATCGCAATGCCCCATTCAGGATACGGTTCGTTATTAACTTTAAGATGTACTGGTACGGTATGGTTGTTGCTAGTCACCTGCATCTGCACGTCGCGACTCCAAGTCACCAAGCCATCGGCAATCCCCAAGGCAATTTCGCGCCGATAAGCTTGGAGTCTGGCACGATCTTCATTGTCACCATCTAGCTTAAACCCAATTTCCATCAGCAATGATGGGATTGTCAATCGCCGACAAAACGCTAAACTCCCCGTCCCGGTAATGGTATCGGGCTTTGCGCCACGACTGGGCAGATCGGGAACGCGACTAGAAAACGCTAGTAATAGCATCTGCGCGTGGTTCTTGCGTTCGCCATTTTTGGCAATGTAGAACGTACTCACGCCTTTAGTTCGAGAATGAGCGTAGGCATCGGCATGAATCCCCAAAGCGATATCGCCAGGTTTTGCCCGCTTATCGATCCAGTCGATACTCAGCGCGGGACGATCGAAATCAGGTACGGCAATAACTTCAAAGCTGCGGTTACGTAATTCTGGAACGATTAAATCGCGCAAAAATACCATTTCTTTGGCTTCATTTGGCGAACTACCGATCGTCTCTGGATCTACAGCCGCCCCGTCATAGCTACCGTAGATCGCACAGATAAATATCCTACCCATAAAAGTTATACTCCTTGCCAGTTAATAATAAAGTACGTCAGATGTGAAGTGTGTCCTAATCTGTCTAATTTTTTTGAATATTAATTAGGTATTAACTGTAGTTTGGCGATCGCTATTATCTTCTCGATTATACAAGTTATGGATCGAAATCTTTCCAGTCAATATTCTCAAAATATCTTTTAGATCTTTGCTGGTTCCAATCGTAACTTACCGATCGATCGAGCGACTTGGGGCATTTGGCTGTTTATGAGGCTAGTTCAGCCGGACGGCTGAATTTATCTGGTTTGGCTTGGCGGACTCGGCTATTTGTCGCGAATCGTTCGGTAGTATCGAAGCTGCATCAGTAATTGCTGATGTTGCCACATCGTCAGCTTTACAGATCTCCGACTTCTCCAAGAAGTTGGGGATTTAGGTTTCAAGGATTTTTGTATGTCTTAATCGCTCGTGAGCGATTGCGATAGCAGTCATCTGGTAATTGCTTATATTCCCAAAATTAAAAAATGTATATTTACGACCCAAACGAACATCTGGAGCGAAGAGTTTAGCTTACTTTAACTCAGAGTTTCGCCGATTGAAGTCGATCGAGTTCGGTTAATACTTCTCGACTGTGAGCGATCGGATTGACATCGGTAAACGTCGCACGTAAGATTCCTTGAGGATCGATAATAAAACTATGCCGCATTGAGTAAATTCCCATCCACGAACCGTAGGCTTTACTAACAGCTCCATCTGGATCGGCTAGCAGTGGAAACTTCAATCCTTCCGAGTCACAAAATTCGGCATGAGAATCGATCGAATCGGCACTAACGCCAACAATTTCGGCTTGGCGTTGTTGATATTTACCAATATCTTGCTGAAACTTCCGAGCTTCGATCGTACATCCAGACGTAAAATCTTTGGGATAGAAATATAAAACTACCCATTTGCCAGCATAATCGGCAAGCGATATTTTTCCAGTACCTGTATTAGTGGGTAAGGTAAATATTGGTGCTGGTAAATCTTTAGTCGGCAAAATTCCACCCATCGCTCTGGCTGGCGGCATAAAATTCCCCCACGAAAGCAAGCACAGACAAATCGCGAATAAGCTAGTTAAAAAATTACGTCGAGACATGGTTTAGGCTTTAGGTGTTAGGTATTGGGTGTTAAGTATTAGGCTTTAGGTATTAGGTATTAGAGCGGATCTAGCGATTAGGATGTAGTAGCGATTAGAACGCTTGCGTTTTGTTAATTCTCTCAAGCCTAGAAGCTAAAACCTAACACCTAACACCTAAAGCCTAAAACCTAAAGCCTATTTCGATCGATAGTAAATCTTAGAGCCAGTATTCGAGACATAGTGACAGTTCTCCTTAGCATCCCAGAAGGCTGTCCAGATAGAACGATCGGATTTACGATAGTAGCTTCCTAAAACTGGTTTAATCGCCTCTGTAGCCTCTAGGAGGTGGTAGTGAGGGATGCTTAGGAAGATGTGATGAGCGACGTGGGTACCAATATCATGGTGAATATTATTGATAAAACCATAATCTACATCGATCGTCGAAATCGCACCCTTGAGGAAATACCAATCTTTACCACGATACCAAGGAATATCATTATCGGTGTGGTGCAGGAAAGTAACCAAATCTAACCAGACGACAAATCCTAAATAAGGCATGAGGTAAAACTTCACCAGCCATAGCCAACCCCAGGTAAATGTCCCCGCCGCGACTAAAGCCACCATCGCTGCACACCAGATGCTGCTAGTAATTACATCCCACTTTTCGGACTCGCGAAATAGGGGACTTGCAGGATGGAAGTGCGAACCACCTGGACGTTCGGGAGAACGACGGAATAAATATAGGGGGTAAGCTAACAATAAGGTGAGGTCGAACCGGAGGAACTTCTCCCATCCTGCCATATCCTGATATTTAGCTTCAGATACTGGATACCAACTTTCGTCAGTTTCGATGTTGCCAGTATTATGGTGATGCGTCCGATGGCTGATCCGCCAGCCGTGATAGG
>NZ_JANYJC010000068.1 GCF_025361915.1 Chamaesiphon sp. GL140_3_metabinner_50 | reverse complement strand
CAATGGGAACCACAGCAGAACTACTTGCCGCCAATAATCCAGTAATATTCGCTCGATCTTCTTTTGTGTAGAAGCCAATTCGAGTAATCTCCAACTCAGAACCACGTTGACTGTATGAAACCATCCGAAGACCTGCATCGTCATCTGAGTCCGTTTTACCTCCGAAAAAGCCAGATAGATCGTATCTGACAGTACCTGTATCTATGGCTCCAGCAATTGCGGATACATCAATAAACTGGAAAGGATTAGTTACGCCACTTGTTCCTCCCGAAAAGAAATTGTTACCACGATTGATTGGGCCTGGACTTGTGATTGAGGGAAAACCAGCAGTACCATAGGGAATCGAAGTAAGTGTCCCAGATCCCGTCCAGCCAGAAACAGCACTTGCTGTATCTCTTAAACCAACACTTGCTTCAGCATCTGCATCGACGATGAGATTCGTGCCAAAAGTAACGGCTCCAGCGGGATTTACCCAGACTAGACCCAGCCCTAGAATTGACCCGACCAGAGCGATTGTAGATGTAGCAGATGATTTGGCAACATCTCTGAGTATATTTTTGAGCAAGTTATTTTGCATGTTATTCGGGGCGATAATGATGTTGACTGTAGCGTTAATGGCTATTTGGAGATAACCGAGTAGTAATTGAGAGCAGATAATGTAATTATGTAAAACAGATCGCGAAATTTTTAGAAGCCCGATCGAGTCTCCACTGCTACCACTGATAAACTAGTAACCAATCACCAAAAATCGAGCCGCACATACGATGGGAAACACCTTTGGGCATTTATTTAGAATTACCACCTACGGCGAATCGCATGGCGGCGGGGTAGGTGTCATTATCGATGGTTGTCCCCCCTTAGTAGAAATTAGCGCAGCCGAAATTCAAGTCGAACTCGATCGTCGTCGTCCGGGACAGAGTAAAATTACCACACCCCGGAAAGAGACAGATACCTGCGAAATTCTATCTGGGGTATTTGAAGGCAAAACGACAGGTACGCCGATTAGTATTTTGGTGCGAAATCAAGATGCTCGTTCTCAAGACTACAGCGAGATGGTGCAGACTTATCGCCCGTCTCATGCCGATGCGACGTATGATGCTAAATATGGGATTCGGAATTGGCAAGGTGGCGGTAGATCTTCAGCACGAGAAACGATCGGCAGAGTAGCTGCTGGAGCCATTGCCAAGAAGATTCTCCAGATTTATAATAATGTCGAAGTTATCGGCTACGTCAAGCGGATTCAGGATATTGAAGCGACAGTCGATAGCAATACCGTCACCCTGGCGGATGTCGAAAGTAACATCGTCCGCTGTCCCGATTTGAGCTGTGCGGATCTGATGATCGATCGGATTGAAGCGATCGGGCGAGAAGGCGACTCGATCGGCGGCGTGGTAGAATGTGTCGTGCGAAACGTCCCCAAAGGTTTGGGCGTTCCGGTATTCGACAGGTTAGAAGCCGATATCGCCAAAGGCGTGATGTCGCTCCCCGCAACTAAAGGATTTGAAATCGGTTCCGGCTTCGCTGGTACCCTCATGACAGGTAGCGAACATAACGACGAATTTTACACCGACGAGGATGGCGAAATTCGGACGCGAACAAATCGCTCTGGCGGTACCCAAGGCGGAATTTCTAATGGCGAGAATATCATCATCCGAGTAGCATTTAAACCCACAGCCACCATTCGCAAAGAGCAAAATACCGTCACCCAAGCGGGGGCAGAAACCACCCTCGCCGCCAAAGGAAGACACGATCCTTGTGTGTTACCCCGCGCGGTACCGATGGTAGAAGCAATGGTGGCTCTAGTATTATGCGACCATTTATTACGTTATTACGGACAATGCAAGGTATTATCATAACTGCGAACGCGGTTCGGACATCACAACGATTGAAATCGTCGCTCGTGATGCAAAGTCCGCGTAGGCGGACTAAATCTTCATCAGTCCAGAAAATTTTAACTTGTCTAGTCACGATCGCTATTTGGTGCAGTAGTTCTCAGAGTGCGCTAGCCGGAGCCTTGAGTGACAGGATCGATCGATACCCAAATTGGCACACCTTAGCCCCAGTTGCCCAGCACGAGGGCGAATTGAGCTATCCTGAGTGGTTTAAAGGACGTTGGATTGCCACTAGTACCCAACTCGAACAAGTTGCCCCACTAGCACCAGCAATCGTCACGCCGGGATTTGAA
>NZ_JANYJC010000067.1 GCF_025361915.1 Chamaesiphon sp. GL140_3_metabinner_50 | reverse complement strand
AACAATCTCAACAACTTAGTTGGGGAACTAGTCGTCAACCGGAATACCCTAGAGCAAGATCAAAATCGGATGCGCCAGTTTGTTGAAAAACTGCTCTCCGAAGTCCAGAAGCTCAATGAAGTGGGCAAACGGATGCAAGATCTCTACGAGCGATCGTTGATGGAAAATTCCCTCGTCGCCAGTCGTCAGCAACACAAACCCGCTACTACCTCAAGTCCCTTAATCAACAGCGAAAATTTAGCTGCTAGCGATACATCGATCGAATACGATCCGCTGGAAATGGATCGGTTCACACCAATTCACTTGCTATCGCAAAAAATGATCGAGTTGACGGTACGAGTCCGTGAATCGACGGCAGATATTGAGTTTGTGGTCGATGGTAGTACCGAAGTCACCCGCACGCTCCGGCAGATTACCGGACAACTCCAAGAAGATTTAACCAAATCGCGGATGGTACCATTTGCTCAGACCGCCGATCGGTTACAGCGTGGCGTAAGAGATAATGGTCTTAAATATGGCAAGCAAGTCGAACTGTCGATCGAAGGTCGCGATACCCTGATTGATAAGGTGATCTTAGAAAGCCTCTCCGATCCATTGATTCATATGGTTAATAATGCGATCGCCCACGGCATCGAATCGCCAGCAACCCGCCAAGCTAACGGTAAACCGAGCGACGGTAAAATTATCATCCGCGCGCTCCATCAAGGGAACCAAACCATTATCTCTGTTTCCGATGATGGCGCAGGCATTAATACCGAGTACGTGAAAAAGAAAGCGATCGAAAAAGGGCTAATTACCACCCAGCAATCGATCGCTATGCCCAAAAGCGAAGCCTACGAACTCCTATTCCTGCCTGGATTCTCGACCAAAGACCAAGCTGATGAATTGGCGGGACGCGGCGTAGGGATGGATGTAGTCAAAACTGGGATTGCCGAAATTCGGGGTACGATCGCCACTGAATCGCAACTCGGCACTGGTACGACATTTACTGTCAGACTACCATTGGCACTCAGTATCGCCAAAGCCCTGATCGCTGTCAATAATAAGTGTAATATCGCCTTCCCAATGGACGGGATCGAAGATACTCAAGATGTCAGCCCAGAGCAGATTCAAACCAATAGTGAGGGTCAACAGTGCATCTTCTGGCGCGATGAATTGATGCCCTTCAAACCACTGTCTGAATTACTCGGCTTCAATCGTCCCCTCGCTCGGAATAATTTCTACACCACCACCGAAGATGAGAGCGATCTGGTGTCGATCTTGATCCTCCGCAGCGATGGCAATTTTACCGCCGTCCAGGTAGATAAAATCACGGGCGACCAAGAAATCGTCATTAAACCCCTCCAAGGGCCAGCATCTAAGCCGCTAGGCATTGCTGGAGCGACGGTAATGGGGGATGGTCGGATCGTGCCGATCGCCGATGTCATGGAACTAATTGCCCTCGCTAACGGCACGCTCGCTCGTCATGTTTCGACTCAATGGACGGCACAAATGAGTGCGCCGACTGTCGAAGTCCGCGAATCGATGGTACTGATTGTCGATGACTCGATCACCGTTCGAGAATTGCTCTCATTGACCTTTAAACGGGCTGGCTACCGGGTAGAACAAGCCCGCGACGGTCAGGAAGCCTGGGATAAGCTCAGAGCTGGTCTACCCTGCGATATCGTCTTCTGCGATATTGAAATGCCCCGCATGGATGGGCTGGAATTCTTATCGCGAATCCAAAAAGATCCGGCTCTAAGCAAGGTACCAGTCGCGATGCTCACCTCGCGCGGTAGCGATCGTCACCGTCAGATTGCCTCTCAACTCGGTGCCAGCGGCTACTTTATCAAACCTTATCTCGAAGAAGCTCTCCTCGATGCCGCTAAACGCATGATTGGCGGTGAAGTATTAGAGATTGTCTAAGATTTACCCAAACAACATTCATTTTTTCCAGCAGGGGCAAATAAATTGCCCCGGCTTTTTTGTATTATTCCTCTCCCCTATCCCTATCCTGTATACACATCTTTAGTTGGAAGCGAAATTGGTGGAAATCCCCCAAACCCCCTTAAAAAGGGGGCTAAGATCGAACCTAGAATTCAAAGTCCCCCTTGAAAAGGGGGATTTAGGGGGATTCACACCAACTTCGTTTCTAACCAGAGATATCCACTATCCACTATTCACTATTCACCGATAAATCTTTCCATCAGGCATAATCGCCCCGGTGAGCGTAGCTCCCATCAATCTCACCATCATCTTCGCACCCACCCGAATTCGCGCCCCAGTCAGATCGGCACCGCTGAGATCGGCACCACTAAGATCGGCACCAATTAAGTTAGCCCCTCGCAGGTTAGCATTACTCAGATTTGCCTGAAATAAATTTGCCCTAAATAGATTCGCTCGTTCGAGGTTGGCTCCATTTAAATTAGTGCCATGCAGGAACGAATCCTGAAGTTCGGTGTCGCTGAGATTGGCATTGGTTAAGTTTCTACCCGAAAAATCTCGTTCGCTCAGATTTTTACCACTCCAGTCGCTCCCACTCAAATCGGGACGTTGTGGTGGCGTTCTCGGTGGTGTTTTAGCGGTGAATTTATCGGTTTCCGGCTCTTCGCTGGTGGTTTCGGTAACTTTAATGGTTTGTTGCCGTTGTGCTGGCTGGTAACGATTGCGAATGCGATCTTCTGGATAACGTGCCGAAGTTCGGCGCGGCTGTTGGCGTTGCGAGTTACCATATACTGGTTCTTTTGCGGAAACGTTTGTCGATCGGGTGGTACTCCGACGAGCGGTGCTGCTACTATGACTGTTACCGTTAGATCGATCGGCTTGACTGACTTGACTGGCTTGATATTCGCGCAATCGATCGCGGGCATTATTAATTTCTTTGATTTTAGCGTGGGCTTTTTCTTGCAAACGCGGGCTATCTTGGGGCAATCTGTCTGGATGCCAAACTAAAGCCAAATCTTTATGAGCCTGATTGACTTCTTCCAGCGAAGCCCCAGGCTCTAGTTCGAGTGCTCTGTACCAACACTGTAGATCGTCATTCATCTATCTAAGTTAGCATTCTTTGTTAATAAAGGTGGCTACACTCATAGATTAAATTAATATTCTCTTGCAGGTACTTAGGTACGGAAATCCCGAAAGGCTCCTCCTCACCATTCGACCTACAATGCTGGTAACTAAACATCCGAACATCGCATAGCCTTATGACAGTGCTAGAACAAGGTAACATTACCATCCATACCGAGAATATCTTCCCGATTATTAAGAAGTCTCTGTATACCGACCATGAAATCTTCCTGCGCGAGCTGATTTCCAATGCCGTGGATGCCATTGGTAAGCTCAAAATGGTGTCCTTTGCTGGCGAATTTAGCGGCGAAATCGGCGAACCAGCCATTAATATCTCGATCGACAAAGATAAGAAAACACTCTCGATCTCCGACAATGGGATTGGGATGAGTTTAGATGAAGTCAAGAAATATATAAATCAGGTGGCTTTTTCGAGTGCGGAAGAGTTTATCGAGAAATATCAAAAAAGTGGCGACCAACAAATTATCGGTCATTTTGGGTTGGGTTTTTACTCTTCCTTCATGGTATCTAGCCTGGTCGAAATCGATACGCTCTCTTGTCGCGATGGTTCGACTGCCGTACACTGGTCTTGCGATGGTTCGCCCAGTTTTGAGATTAGTGAATCGAGTCGCACAGATTACGGTACGAAGATTACGCTGACGTTGCAAGATGAAGAAGCCGAATATTTAGAGTCAGTCAGAATTAAGCAATTAGTCAAAACCTATTGTGACTTTATGCCTGTAGCGATTTCGCTCGATGGCGAAGTTATTAATAAACAAAAAGCTCCCTGGAAAGAATCGCCCCAAAATTTAACCAAGGAAGATTATCTCGAATTTTATAAATATTTATATCCGTTTGAAGAAGATCCCCTGCTTTGGGTGCATCTCAATACCGATTATCCCTTTGCCTTAACTGGGATTTTATACTTCCCGAAATTACGCCCAGATTTAGACCCCAATAAGGGACAAGCCAAACTATTTTGCAATCAGGTATTTGTGAGCGATCGCTGCGATGAAGTGGTGCCCAAATTCCTGTTACCATTGCGAGGCGTTATCGACAGTACCGATATTCCGTTAAACGTGTCGCGCAGTGCGCTGACTAACGATCGCACCGTCCGCCGCATCTCCGATTATATCTCCAAAAAGGTCGGCGACAGGCTTAAAGAACTCTATCACGACGATCGCCAAGCATATAACAAAAGCTGGGAAGATCTGAGTACCTTCGTCAAATTTGGCTATATTAACGACGATAAGTTCAAAAAGCAGATTGAGGATATCTTAATCTATCGCACCACCTTTATCAGCCCGCCAGCCACCGCTGAGGGCACGAATGCCGGGGATGAGGATGCCTGGAAAGCGGCAACATCAAGCTTACCTTATACGACGCTCAAAGAATATCTCGATCGTAATAAAGAGCGTCACGCGCAGTCAGCACCACCAGCCACTGAAGGTGAAGACGAGCCTAAGTATGAAAATCGCGTCTTCTACGCCACCGATGCAGCGGCTCAAGCTCCATATATCCAACTCCACAAAAGTCAGGGTTTAGAAGTGTTATTCCTCGATTCCTACATCGATACGCACTTTGTAAGTTTCCTCGAACGCGAACATTCCGACGTGAAATTTTCGCGCGTTGATGCCGAATTAGATAGCAGTCTAATCCAATCTGATGACACTCCCGAAATCATCGATCCTAATACCAATAAAACTCGCAGCGAACAGATTCAAGAAATCTTCACCGCCGCACTAAACAAGCCGAAAGTCACGATTCGCACCGAATCTCTTAAAGGCGATAATACCCAATCTACACCGCCAGCAATGGTATTGTTACCTGAATCTACCCGCCGAATGCGCGAAATGATGGCGATGATGCAACAACAAGTTGCTGAATTTCCAGACGAGCATGTGTTAATCGTTAATACCGCTCATCCACTGATTCAAAATTTAACAAGTCTGAACCAAGGATCGATCGTGCAGTCGCAAGGTACTTCCCCCAATCAAGAATTAGTAAACCTGGTTTGTCACCACATCTACGATCTGGCTTTAATGGCTCAAAAAGGGATAAATGCCGATGGCATGAATGCCTTTGTCGAGCGTTCTAATCAGGTATTAACTAAATTAACCGAACGCTAACTTCGATCGATTTTATCAGACATACTAGATCCCTGACTTCTCCCAGAAGCGGCGGTTTTATTCGGAGGTTCCCTCCGAATAAAAAAACCGACAAGACAGTCGGGGATATTTCTCCTGTAACGATCGATCCATTTGCGTTCTACTACTAGTCAATCGTTAACAATCGATCGAATTCAATCCCGCCTGTAATTTTGCCAAAACATCCGCCATCGTTCCTGACAACATCGATTCAACAGCCAACCATAAGCCAGGGAAAACTTGACTTTTAATTATGCCGTTTTTGTCGGGTTCCAGCCGGATATATTCACCATCTTGCAAGCTAAACCAATCGATTTCTCGATCTAAAGTCCGCCAGACAATATACTCCTGCACCCCATTTCTACAATATGCAGCTTTCTTATCGTGCAGATCGATAGACACAGTACTAGCAGCAATCTCAACAACTAATTCCGGCGCACCTGCGATGTAGTCATCCTCAGTAATACTCGCCCCTCTACCTGGAATAAACATAACTGCATCAGGCTGAGGTTCGTTCTTAGGATTTAAACGAACTGTCGGATTGTCGGCAACAATCGTATCAGGATTAGAAATTTGATAAGTCCACAGCCAGCCAATGATATTTACATGGGGTTGTGCATGGCTTCTAACTCTCAAAGGTGATGCCATATATACGATTCCTTCAATTAATTCTGCCTTGTTACTCCCTGTTTTTTGATAAGGCATAGCACCATAACGCCGTTCAAATTCATGGCGACTCAGCCTGTCGCCATTTTCTAGTAAGGGGATAGTTTTGGGCGAGGTTGTAGTCATAATTTAGGCTCCACGACTATTCGTTGCGAAAGATTACTGTCTAATTTTTGTAGTAAATCCAGAAGCTTTGAACTTCTTTAATTGCAGCGGTAGAGTCGCACTCGATGGCACCGTAACTCGCATCTCAAAATCATTAATTCCTGGCGGTACCTGCTCGATTAAACCGACACGTCCCCGATTTGGCAAGACATTGTTATTGTCTGCATCATAAATCCGTCCGAAGACATCAGCATCGTAGACTGTCTTACCCGATTTATTTTCGGCTTTGCCAGTAATCAAAAAACACAGCGCATCTTGAGTCACGCCACCGCTACTCACCGCACCTTTAGACATTTCTGCCGAACAATCCTTGTAACCAACATTTGACAACGGGATGGGCGTAACTGCGAAAGCTGCGGGGGCAACCAGCCACGTAGACATCGACAAAACGATCGCAATGGTAAATCTGACAAAAGTACGAATCAGCATGGGAGGGAGGGGAGAGTAAGGAGTAAGGAGTAAGGAGTAAGCGTGTAATTGCTAAAACCTAAAACCTAAAGCCTAAGACCTAAAGCCTAAAGCCTAAGACCTAAAGCCTAATTTAAAACCATTGTCCCCCATTGAAGCGCGAATATGGTGACAGAATGCGGAGGAGTGAGTGAGTGACGATCGCACTGAGCAGGGTAAAACTAGTATAAAAGCCGATGAACCCAGGGATATTAAAATTAGCTATGTCGATTCCTGGTAAGCCGATAACTTTAACAATCGTTACTAAAAATAGCCCTTCCCATACAGCCGCACCAAACTGTAACAAGCCATTCCAGTCGCCATCCCAGCGAAACCGTTGCAATTGATGATAGCCAAAATCCCAGACTAGTCCGAATAAGCCTAGATAGATTAACGTTAGCAAAGTTTGTCCGGCGATCGCCGGACTAGATTTGACTGCCATCAGGATCGTTGATAATAGCCCAACTGTAGCTAATAACAAAACTCGAATTTGCCAGCGACCAAATAGAGTGAAAGTCATAGTGCTATGAGAAATCGAGTGAGTCTCTGCGATGATCTAGCTCGACAGTAATGACTCCATTATACTTGCGGCGATTCTCATTCTGAGAGGCAAAGCAGGGAACGAATTACCGCCCCACAGACATCTCGATTCCCCATAGGACTATTGCCAGTTAAGATCCTGATGATGCGGTTTAGGTTATAGACTAAATTCATAATCGAAAATATATAAATACTGATGTTAGATGCCAGTACCGTTCTAGAAGTACTCAAACCCGTCCAAGACCCCGAACTCCAGAAGAGCTTGGTAGAGTTGAATATGATCCGCAATATCCAGGTGACTGGCGGATTGGTAAAATTTACCGTCGTTTTGACGACACCAGCTTGTCCGTTGCGCGAGTTTATTGTCGATGAGTGCAAACAGGCAGTTAAAACGCTCCCAGGCGTAACTGATGTCGAAGTTGAAGTAACTGCCGAAATTCCCCAACAAAAGGGCTTGCCCGACCGGGTAGGCATCGATCGGATTAAAAATATCATCGCGATCTCAAGTGGGAAAGGCGGCGTGGGTAAAAGTACCGTAGCGGCAAATGTCGCCGTCGCGTTGGCACATTTGGGTGCGAAAGTTGGGCTGTTAGATGCCGATATCTACGGGCCGAATGCACCGTTGATGTTCGGTTTGAGCGATATTCGATTGGTTCCAACCGCTGATGGTAGCCTCGAACCTGCTTTCAATCATGGGGTCAAAGTTGTATCGATGGCATTTTTAATCGATCGCGACCAGCCTGTAATCTGGCGCGGGCCGATGTTAAATGGTATTATCCGTCAATTTCTGTATCAAGTTAACTGGGGCGAACTAGATTATCTAATTGTCGATCTGCCGCCTGGTACTGGCGACGCGCAACTTACGCTCGCTCAAGCTGTCCCAATGGCTGGCGCGGTAATTGTCACCACACCGCAAAATGTTGCCCTAGCCGATGCACGCAAAGGCTTGCGAATGTTTGAGAAATTTACGACAGTATTGGGAGTAGTTGAAAATATGAGCTATTTTATCCCGCCAGACATGCCCGATCGACAGTATGATATTTTCGGTTCTGATGGTGGCGAAAAATTTGCCGCCGAAGTTGGCGTACCTTTACTCGGTCGCATTCCGCTAGAGATCCCCGTCCGCACAGGCGGAGATCGCGGTATTCCGATCGTCATCGCCGAGCCAGAATCCGCAGCGGCTAAAGCCCTAGTCTCGATCGCCAAATCGATCGCCGGAAAAGTCTCGATCGCAGCGTTAAGTTAGGTTTTGGGTTTTAGGTTTTAGGTTTTAGGCTTTACTTCTTACTTCTTACTTCTTACTTCTTACTTCTTACTCCTTACTCTCCCCCACACCCCCATTCCCATGTACAAATCCTCATCAAATCGATCGCCCTGGCGAGATCTGTTTCTGCATTGGCAACAGATGGACTGGCTGCTGCTATTTACGGTTATCGGCTTAACCTTCTTGGGTGGTTTGATGATTCACAGTACCGAATTAAATCAACCAGTCATCCATTGGTTACAGCACTGGATGGTGGGTGGAATTGGAGTCGCGATCGCATTAGGAATTGCCCGCATCTCTTTCAATTATTTATTGCGCTGGCACTGGGTTACCTATGGTGTGACTAGTGGTTTGCTGGTGGCGGTAGATTTTCTGGGCAATAGTGCCAAAGGAGCGCAGCGATGGCTGAATCTTGGCGGTTTAACCGTCCAGCCGTCAGAATTTGCGAAAGTGGGGCTGATTATTACGTTGGCAGCAATTTTACATCGCCGTCCGGCTAATACCCTGCCGACATTTTTACGCGCGCTGGCAATTACCGTTCCACCGTGGTTGTTGGTATTTATTCAGCCAGATTTAGGAACTTCTTTGGTATTTGGCGCGATCGCGCTAGGAATGTTGTATTGGGCAAATGCCAATCCCGGCTGGCTGGTGCTGCTAGTATCGCCGCTGGCAGCCGCAATTTTATACAGCTTGAGTATACCCCTGTGGATTGTTTGGGCGGTTTTAATGGGGGTAATTGGCTGGCTGACGTTGCCGTGGCGGTGGGTGACTTCGCTAGTGGCGATCGGGGTAAATATTGGGTTTGGCTTACTCGGACAGGTATTTTGGCATGTGCTCAAAGACTATCAAAAAGACCGTCTGATCGTTTTTCTCAATCCCGATAAATATCCCCTCGGTGCTGGTTATCACTTAATTCAATCCCGAATTGCGATCGGTGCGGGAGAATTATGGGGACAGGGACTCAATCAAGGTACGCAGACGCAGCTCAACTTTATCCCCGAACAGCATACCGATTTCATCTTTTCATCGATCGGCGAAGAACTGGGTTTTGTCGGTTCGTTGTGTCTGCTAGCGACTTTCTTCTTCCTGTGCTGGCGAGTACTTAGAGTTGCTTGTCAAGCTCCCAATAATTTTGGCTCGCTCTTGGCGATTGGCGTACTCGCAATGATTGGCTTTCAGGTAATTGTTAATATCAGCATGACGATCGGGATTGCACCCGTAACGGGGATTCCCCTACCCTGGATCAGCTATGGCGGATCGGCACTAATTAGTAATTTTGTGGCGATCGGTTTAGTAGAATCTGTCGCTAATTATCGCCGGAAATTTAACCTCTAGACGCAAATTGCCCAGCCCCCGCATAATCGGAATTTGTGCGGATGTATGGGTGAGTGCGGTACAGATTTGTGCTGGCATATCGTCGGCACCTTCGGCAGAGTTGATATATTTACCATCTTCAGGAACTAGTTTAGCAAGAAAATTTGCCAACGATCGACTATACGAATATCTTAAAAGGTGCGTTCTTTACCCAAGAACGCACCTTTTCACTAAAACACTAAGCTATGCCTCGATCTCCAGATGTAAGATTAGCTCTTCAATAATAAATAATAAAGCTGTCCGGGGCCGCCTGTCACCCCTGCCCGATCGCCAGCAACTTTACCCGTACCCATGAAGTAGTCTACACGTCCGGGGCCAGTAATCGCACTACCAGTATCCTGATCTAAGACATAACGACTTACCAATTTTTGTTGGATCGATCGACCGCTCGTAGTAGCATATGGTAGTTCGGTATATACCAAAGCTAAAGCCCCAGGTGGCATCATCGATTTGTCAGTCGCGATCGATCGATCGGGTGTGACTGGCACATTAATACTACCCATCGCTTCACCTTTAAAGGTTTCCTTCATAAAGACAAATCGTTTATAGCGGGGGATATAAACGTCTAATTCTTGAGGATTTTCTTGGAAATAGCGAATGATGCCGGGGAGGGTGAGCTGACTGGGGGTAACTTTACCATCCTTGGCTAACTCTTTCCCGATGCTGCTATAAGCAAAATTCGTACCGCCAGCAAAACCGACTGTAGTTTTGGTGCTATCGGTGAGTTCGAGTTCGGCAGAACCCTGAATCTGCACGAGGATCGCTTCAAACCGATCGCGCATCCAAAATATCTCATTCCCAGCTAGCGAACTTTTGCTGCCCTGCAAGCCATCTGCACCCTCTAGCATGAGACGTTCGGGTTGAGGATCTTTCCAACTACTAAAGTTGGCAGGTAATTTGTAGAGTGGGTATTTAAATTCGGCTGTTTGCTGGCGACTGGCTTGATAAATTGGTTCGTAGTAGCCAGTAAATTTGACGGTACCTTTATTATCGTTGCCGATCGACTGATAGAAGGCAAATTCTTTTTTTACCGCCGCTTGCAGTTCGCCAGCCGAAGTGCTGGTATTTACTAACTGCCGGAATCTGACGAGGGAACGCCGCACGCGATCGCGACTGATGCCTTGAACGGCGTAATTCTGGTAGGCTTTAATGGCTGCGGGTGTATCTAAATAACGCAGGCTATTATCGATCGATTTGACCATTGCCAGTTTATCACCCGATTTACCCCACAGTTGTTCGTCAAACCCCAGCGAAGCCTCATCATTATAAATGGAACTACCCCGATCGGCTTGGATATTGGCGGCGGGTTCAGCAGTTAACCGGAGGGGTGCTTGCTGGTTGAATCCTAGCGCAATACCTAGATTCAATGAGAGTAAAGCCAGTGTTTTAATCATGAAGTAATTAGTAAGGTGATGCTCGGACATGCCAATCGTTGACGCAAGTTAGGAAGATCGTGTTTCCACTACCTGTCGATACTACGATTTTATCTATGTTATGGGTAACGATCGGATATTTGTAGAATTTAGCGACATTTTTTGTAGTCTTTAGGCAAATAGGCGGCGATAGTGGAAACTTTCCAACAATACTCGAACCCTCGATCCTAAAACCTAAAACCTAAAGCCTAAAGCCTAAAGCCTAATCCTAATAATCCCGATCGATACTCGATGCAAATACAGGTTCGACTCGAATCGCTTCTACACACTCTGGACGTACCAATAGGTATTCACCCTGAGCGTTTTTCATGGGTAGATTGATAAAGTCTCTAGAACCAGACTTGGGCATCAGCTCATTACTATACCATTTCTGAAAATCTTGAGCGTTAGGAAAACGAATTTCTTCCCGATGACCGCCTGATAGTAGCAGATGTACTGCATATTCGGTCGCTACTTTAGCCATATTCGATCGCCTGTGATGAGACTTAATTACTCTGAATATGCCCAATTATCGATCGAAAATTGCGATCTGCTAGGCTCAATCAAGCTTCAATCTCAGCTAATTTGGCGCGAATGGCTTGAATATCTTGCCACATCAACCACTTAGGCTTACCCACATCGGGAGCGGGGTTGCGTAATAAATAGGCAGGGTGAAAAATCGGCATACACCATCTGCCTTCCCATTCAATCCACGTACCGCGAATTTTGGTAATGCCGTCTTTTTTGCCAGTAATGGCTTTTACCGCCGTAGCACCTGTGAGCAAAATAATTTTCGGATCTACCAGCCGAATTTGTTCGAGTAAATACGGCTTACATGCCGCCACTTCAGCCGGAGTGGGGACGCGGTTTTCGGGGGGACGACAGCGGACGACATTACAGATATACACATCTCGCTCGATCGTTAGTTTAACCGCTGCTAAAATCTTTTCGAGCAATTGACCCGATCGACCGACAAATGGTAAACCTTGTTCGTCTTCATTTTGCCCTGGCCCTTCCCCAACAATCAAGATCGGCGCGCGTTCGTTACCTCTCCCGACAACGGCATTAATCCGCGTATCGCCCAATTCACACCGATGGCAAACCTGACAATGACTGGCAAGTTGACCTATATTATCATAAGTACCAGGTGCGATCGGAATATTAGCACTCGTCGGAATCAGCTCGAACTGATTAGCTGGTAACGATTCTACAGGCGGATCGACATCGATTTGACCGAACAGGTTTAATTGAGATTCTGGAGACATGGTAAGTCAGTGGAAAGTTGAAAGTTGAAAGTTGAAAGTTGAAAGTTGAAATTTCAGATTTGTAGGTTGGGTTGAGAGAAGCGAAACTAGAGCATACCCAACCAAAGTTTCTTTCATTCTTTAGACGACATCAATGTCGGCTCAGTTGCTCCCCTGGAGAATTTCTGTCATGTTGTTGACGACAGAATACGGGTTGCAGCAGTTTTATTTTTAAAAACCACGATCGCCAATCTCAATTTTCATCGTGAAAATTGCTAAATCCCAGGTTCTATTTTTTCCGTGCTAACAGATCCCATGCCAACTTAGCCGCACCAGTAATTCCGGCTCGATTGCCCAACGTTGCCTCGATTAGCTTAAATCCGGGGCGAGAAGTTGACACCACGCGCCGCTCGATTTCGCGGTTGGCTGCGGGTAAAAAGTACTTAGCACTAGCACTGATGCCTCCGCCAATAATCGCCACTTCAGGAGTCAGGATATAGATAATACTCGCCAAACCGATCCCTAAATTGCGACCGTAATTATCCCAAAATTCTAACGCATCTCGATCGCCTGCGGCTGCTAACTCGCCCAACTCTTGCGGCTCTTTACCCGTCGCGCGGTAAATTGCTTGCCTAGATAAAAACTGCTCTAGCGAACCATTATTCCCACTATTACACGCATGTCCGTTCGGATCCATCGAGATCGAACCCAGTTCCCCCGCACTCCCCGCATGTCCCGTAAATAATTCCCCATTCAGAAATACCGCGCCACCGACACCAGTACCCAAAGTTAGTAACACCCAATTGCGATAATTTTTGCCCGCACCCAGCCAATGCTCTCCCAATCCCGCACAGTTACCATCATTGCCAATGATGGTGGGAACCCCAGTTCGCGACTGAATCAGCGTTGCTACCGGAATATCGATCCATCCTTTCAAATTAATCGCAATCTTCGCCACCCGTCCCGCTGCATCTGCTGGCCCTGGCGTAGCCACCCCGATCGCGCTAAGATCGGTCATCTGTGGTGCTAATTTCTCGATCGCATAAACCATCGTCTCGATCGTTGCACCGGGATAGGCTGGCTGTGGTGTCGGCACCGACAGCGACTGAATACAAATTCCATCCTGGGTAAATCTGCCGAGTTTAATTGCCGTACCGCCAAGATCGATCCCGATTACTTCTGTCATGAGTTAAGTATGTGGCTAACTATCATAGTACTTCCTTGTCAACCGTCCTCGAAATTTATGGTAGGGGCAATTCATGAAGCGGCGGTTTTATTCTGGGGTTCCCCCAGAATAAAAAAGCGGATTGATTTTCGGTCGGGTTTCCCGACCGTGAAAATCAACCAAGCACCGACAAGACAGCGGCTTGCGCACGCCTCTGTTCCCCGACGGTTTAGCAAGACAAGACATTGCCCCTACCATAAATTTCGAGGCTTCAGATAGTTTTTCCGTGGCGACAATCAATCCACCTTACTATCTCCCTCTTTCCCTGGGGTTGATTAACTCGCTCAAACCTTCGCCTAATAGAGACAAACCAGTTACCATCAGCGTTAGTGCCAAACCTGGAAATAAAGTCGTCCACCAAATCCCCGTCGAAAGCGCGGGTAAAGCTTGCTTGAGATCGTGCCCCCATTCGGCGATTTCATCAGGTAAACCCAAACCGAGGAAACCCAACCCACCCAAGACTAAAATGGCATCGGCAGCATTGAGCGTAAATAAAACAGGAACGCTTTGCACCACATTCGCAAATAGATATTTTTTCAATACGTGGGAAGTAGATGCACCCAACGCCTGCGCCGCTTCGACGAACATTTGCATCTTCAAACTGGCTGTCTGATTTCGCACCACCCGAAAATACTGCGGAATATAAGAAATACTCAGCGCGATCGCGGCATTGAAAATCCCTTTACCAACGATAAACGCTAACGTCACCGACAATAACAATCCCGGCAACGTGTAAATCGTATCCATTACAAACAACAGCACGCGATCGAGATTGCCCCCTAAATAGCCGCTAATCATGCCTAACGGCACGCCGATCGTCAAACTAATCAAAGTTGCCAAAATCACCACTTGTAGAGCCGCCTGGGTGCCAAACAGCGTCCGCGAAAAGACATCATATCCTTCGCGACTAGTCCCAAACCAATGTTCCCAAGATGGAGCCTGATTGATGGGGTTATAAGGTGGATTCGCCGCACCTAATAAATCTTGCGGATCTTGTAATAACCCGATCGCCTGTAATAATGGCGCAAAAATTGCGATCGCCACAAAAATTACCGTCAATATCAGTCCCAATCCTAGCAATTGCGAAGAAAGTCGATCGCGCCGTTTGTCGAGTAGTAGATCTCGCAAGCCATTGGAAATTTTACTGACAGCCATGAGCGCACTTATACCGATCGGGAATGGTTCAACTACTATAAGGCATTCAGTCCGCCCAAATGCGATCGGGGTCGTTTTTGAGTCTGGTAGGTGCGGGGAGACTGGATAACTGTAGATATTGCCAATCCAAAATCCAAAATCTCCCATCTCCGAACTCCCATCTCCGAACTCCCATCTGCCCCAAAGCCTAAATAGCAAGCTAGCGCGAAAATAGTGTACAATACATATCGACCGTCATGGAGAGGTGTCCGAGTGGTTGATGGTGGCTGACTCGAAATCAGTTTTAGGGTTACACCTAACGGAGGTTCGAATCCTCTCCTCTCCGTAGCTTTAAAGCACACACGATCGACCCCTAATTTATATTAAGGGGTCGGTAAATGGTGACCGCGACATTTTACAGTAGGGCTAGCAATTAGGATTATTCCTCACCTAGCCGATGATTATTACCATTACTGCACTCAAAGGTGGTGTCGGCAAGACAACCACATCAATCCATCTAGCCGCGTATCTGCAAGAAAAAGCCCCGACATTACTCATCGATGCCGATCGTAATCGTTCTGCGTTAGTTTGGTCGCGCGAAGATAAATTACCATTTACTGTGGCTTCCCAAGCGGCTGCAACTGCAATTATCGGCAAGTATACTCACATTATTACTGATACCCAAGCCCGTCCCGAACAAGACGAGCTAAGAGATTTAGTCGCTAGCAGCGATTTGTTAATCGTTCCGACTACTCCCAATCATCTCGATATCGACACCACTATTAAAACCACCGAATTACTCGAAGGCTGGGGTGCCAAATATAAAGTTTTGCTCACCCAAGTAGATTCTCGTACCAAAACCGGAAGAGCCGCCAGAGCAATTTTAGAAGAAGCGAAAGTGCCACTATTTGCAACCGATATTCCGCTGCTTGTCGCCTTCGAGCGATCGTCCAGTCGAGGCATAATTATTAAAGATTGTAGCGATCCTCGCGCTCAATTTGGCTGGTCGAAATACCAAGCTGTTGGCAAAGAAGTATTAGGATAATGTTTTTTAGTCGTTGCGTCATTGTTTCATGTACTGGCGAATACGATCGAATATTATAGATGGAAAGAAAACAAACATCAGGACGAAATACACCCAAATAATTGGCAGAGATAAAATAACACCCACGATTTTGAGCCAACCGATCCGTTGCCAAATTCCAACGGTAAATATAATTATGCCAAGCATTCTTGGCAGAGAAAATCGGTTCATAATAACCGAAATTGCCAATAAATTGGAAATAATGGTCTCGATCTTTTTCATTTGATTCAAGTGCATCACAACGACCTTATTAAGAGTAGGGACAATTCATGAATTGCCCCTACTCTTAATATTCTACATTGCGCCTAACACCCGATCGCCCGGTTTAAGGCTCGTCACACCCGTCCCCTCATGTCCACCAGGCTAAACTGTTGACAGTAGACAGCTAGACTTTTCGAGATCGTGTGGGGGATATTCTAAAATCGTGCTTCACCCAAACAATTTAAGATAAGCTAGAATCAGAACCAAAATTAGAATAAGTTTTCGTATGAGTACATCCCTCGAACAGCGTTTAGAAGCGGTAGAAGCTGCGATTGCTGAATTAAAACAGCAGAAAGCGAATCCAGAACCAAATTGGATCGAGCAGATTACTGGATCTTTTAAAGACGATCCAATTTTCGATGAAGTGCTAGCGTATGGTCGGGAGTTTCGCCATGCAGATCGACCCAAAGATGATTCATCAACTCAATCATGAAATATTTGTTGGATACCGACCATCTCAGCATTTTATAAAAATCTACAGGTCGAGGCTATGAGTATTTATCGGCACGGATGGCTCAAATTCCCATTGCTGATTTTGGGATTTCAATCATCACGGTTCACGAACAATTTTTGGGGAGTCATACTTATATTGCTCGGACTCGTAATGCTCAAGATCTAGTGAGAGGATATGAGTTTATGAATAAGCTGGTCGCAAATATTAAAACTATTCCTGTCGCTCCTTTTGATAATACGGCTTCAACTTTATTTGAAAGTTTTCAATCTCAGCGGATAAAAGTGGCAACGATGGATTTAAGAATTGCCGCAATTGCTAGTTCGAGAGGGTTAATACTATTGACTCGCAATCATCGAGACTTTATCAAAGTCCCAGGTTTGACAATCGAGGATTGGACTCAGTAGATTAGGGCGATCGAGTAGAGGTAATTTATAAATTGCCTCTACTCCCAATTTATTACATTGCGCCTAAAACCCGATCGATAATACTTACTGCCCGATCGATCTCTGCTGCGGAGACAATTAATGGTGGTACGAACCGGATGACTTTCGGCCCTGCTGGGACTAATAATAAACCTGCTTGCATCGCTGTTTTGACCACATCAATTGCAGTCACATTACTCTCTGCTTGCAATTCTAAACCATTAATTAAACCCCAGCCCCGAACTTCTGAAATAACCGGATATTTACTAGCTAATTGTTGTAAGCTAGCCCGTAACTGTTCGCCCCGCGCTTGAACATTTGCGAGAATATTTTCCCGTTCCAATGTTTGACAAACAGCTAAAGCTACCGCACAGACAAACGGATTACCACCATAAGTACTAGCATGATCGCCGGGTTGGAAAACATTGCAATGAGCCTTGCATAGCGTAGCTCCAATCGGAATCCCACCGCCCAAACCTTTGGCACTAGTGAAAATATCTGGTTCGATGCCTAATTGCTCGTAACCCCAATATTTACCCGAACGTCCCATCCCGACTTGTACCTCGTCGAGGATGAGTAAAATGCCCCGTTCGTCGCACAGTTTCCGCACCTGCTGGAAATACTCGACCTGTCCGGGATTGACTCCACCCTCACCCTGTAAAGGTTCGAGCATAATTGCGGCTACCCGTCCGTCTAACTCGGCAATTGCCGATTCGATCGCGGCAAAATCGTTATAAGGTACATAATGGAAGCCCGGAATTAAGGGCGCAAAATTCTTGTGGTACTTGGGCTGTCCGGTAGCTGTAACCGTCGCTAGCGTGCGTCCGTGGAAACTGGCGTGGGCAGTCAAAATTACTGGTTCGGAAATGTTCAGCACCGTATGGGCGTATTTCCGCGCCAATTTGATCGCACCCTCATTTGCTTCTGCGCCAGAATTACAGAAGAATACGCGATCGGCACAAGAATGGTCGGTCAACCATTTGGCTAATTCACCTTGTACGGGGACGTAATAAAGATTAGAAACATGCGTCAGCGTCTGAATTTGCGTCGTTACAGCTTCAATAACGGTGGGGTGTGCGTGTCCGAGCGTACATGTGGCAATCCCCGCCACGAAGTCTAAATAAGCTTTACCATCTGTGTCCCAAACGGTACAACCTTCGCCTTTAATTAAGGCAAGATTAAACCGTCCGTAAGTAGTCATTACCTGACTATTAAATTCGTCTTGACTGAAAGCTGACAACAATTCTGGATGAATCGTCGGCGCAACTGCTGTCTCTAAACCCATAATAGTACTCCTAAAAGATCTTTAAATATGTATAACATTAACTTGTTTGGACAAACAGAACGCTCTGAACATTTTCGGGTATAGGTGGGTAATCTAAATTATGGCTAGAATTGCGCGTCTCGATCGATACTAACAATTCCACCATCATAAAAGTCGATATTGAGATTATACGTGGCGAGTAGCAGGGTTCCCACCGTCGGACGGCGACCCATTGCCAGTACTGGGACATCTAATTCCGCCTCATCCCAAATAATCGTCGCGCGATGGACTGAGGTAATAAAATTCTCGTCGCTAGCAAGATTGACATTAATTCGCGCTACATGGGGCAATTGTAACTTTTCTACCACGATCGCGGGTAATGTCAACGCACCTTCAAAGCCCGTATCGATAACACAGCCAATTTCGAGATCTGGATAGTCAACCGTCCGCAACACCAGTTTAATTTGTGGTTGTCGCCCAAATACAATCCCATTTATCACGATACATTTACCTTAGTCAAGGCACCACCAACAGCATAGACAGCATTAAACCCGATTCGTTCTGCCCAAATTAGCGCATTAGGCGATTTTAGTTGCAGGCGGGTACTCAAATCGAGAATGTCTTCCCCAATTTCACAGTTACCCGTATCGAGATCGATCGAGATAATTTTACCAATATTCTCTACCGTTTCTACCCGCGCGCGGATCTGCCGATCGTACAAATCCCGTCCCCGTCTAGCAATTTCGCGATCGCTGATATTTGGAGGAACCATAATATTATTTACTACCCTACAGTCTCAATCTCTACTTCTATTATGTCAGCAAAGAATCCGATTTTTTAGGGCGGTTGCAATTTACAAGTTGATTCGAGCCTCATTTGCGATCGTGAGATCGTCAGTTATGTTTCCGATCGGACGATTACGAGAATTGGCTGAGTATTATTTATTATATTAGCGATCGTCTCGATCGTTGCTGGTAGGAAGCAAGCAGGACAACATAAGTATTTATTCGCTCAAAATTACTTGAAACACGGGTACCAGCTTGTTCTCACTTTCATAGACTGAGTATGTCTGTATAAAAAATAAAATTTATGCTACAGGAAGCCCAGTA
>NZ_JANYJC010000037.1 GCF_025361915.1 Chamaesiphon sp. GL140_3_metabinner_50 | reverse complement strand
GCCAGAAGTTACGATACCCGCTCACAAGACTGGGGATTTTCTAGTCGATTACGAAGAAAAAGTTTTCCCCGATGTCCAAGCCGAACCTGGTGAGAAAGCGTTAGTGACATTTCATACGGTGGCATTTGAAGGATCGATCGGTTTAGTCAACTTATTACAAGCCACCCGTTTGAAAAAGAAGGGTTTTGATACTTCAATTCTACTTTACGGCCCTGGGGTAACATTAGGTTTACAACGAGGTTTTCCTAAGTTAGGTGATGAGGCATTTCCTGGGCATCAAAATTTTACGGTACGGATTGCTAAATTTATCAGCGACGGTGGCAAGGTTTATTGTTGTCGGTTTGCTTTGCAAGCTCTGTATGGTCACGGTGAGGCTTCTTTGATTCCCGGAATTATTCCGATTAATCCATTGGATGTATTGGATATTGTGCTGATGCACCGCAAGGAAGGGGCATTTATTTTAGATACTTGGACGCTGTAGGTTTTAGTTACTGCGAAGATCTACCCACCCCGCCCGTTGGGCACCCCGGTCTTGAAAAGGTGCTCTACTTGGGGGAACCCGAAGACCGCACTTTTCGCTCCAAGGAGGGGATTTTATAGTTTTGTAGGTTGGGTTGAGGAACGGAACCCAACACACGCACAGATCGCTCGTGGGGACGTTGGGTTTCACGTTCGTTCGACCCAACCTACAGATGGCGTGACGATTTGGGATTGAACAGAAGAGGAAATAACTGTGGATTTTACACGCAAAGTTAGAGCCGCAGCCGTACAAATTAGTCCAGTTTTATATAGTCGTGAAGGAACGACTGAGAAAGTCTTGGCGGCGATCGATAAAGCCGCACAAATGGGTGCAGAACTCGTGGTTTTTCCTGAAACGTTTATTCCCTACTATCCTTACTTTTCGTTCGTGCAACCGCCCGTTTTGATGGGTAAGGAGCATCTCCGACTGTATGAAGAGGCCGTCGAAGTGCCCAGTCCCGTGACCGAGGCGGTGAGTCAATCGGCTCGATCGCATCAAATTGTCGTGGTGCTGGGAATTAACGAACGCGATGGCGGTTCGCTCTACAATACCCAACTGATTTTTGATGCCGATGGGACACTCTTGCTCAAGCGGCGCAAAATTACGCCCACTTATCACGAGCGGATGGTGTGGGGACAAGGTGACGGCGCGGGATTGCAGGTAGTAGATACGGCGGTAGGAAAACTCGGCGCACTCGCCTGTTGGGAGCATTATAATCCCCTGGCGCGCTTTGCACTGATGGCACAGCACGAGCAAATCCACTGCGCTCAATTTCCTGGCTCAATGGTTGGTCAAATTTTTGCAGATCAGATGGAAGTCACCATCCGCCATCACGCCCTCGAAGCAGGTTGCTTTGTGGTGAATGCGACTGGTTGGCTCTCCCCCGAACAGGTGAGTCAAATTACCACCGATGACAAGCTCCAAAAATCTTTGAGCGGTGGTTGTTTCACCACGATTATTAGTCCTGAAGGTAATATTCTTCATCCCCCGATTACTGAAGGTGAAGGCATCGCGATCGCGGATCTGGATTTCGCGCTGATTACCAAACGCAAGCGGATGATGGATAGTGTGGGTCATTACTCCCGTCCCGATTTGTTGCAGTTGCAGGTGAATTTGAGTCGGTGGGCGGTTGTGAGTGGAGGCGGAGATCTACCCACCCCGCCCGTTGGGCACCCCTCCAGGGAGGGGAATTTTAGATCCATCAGTCCCTCTGAGAAGGAAGTAAGTAGTGATGAATAAGCAAAAATTGATGACCGAACTGCAATCCCAAGGATTGAACATCGTTGAAACTGGCGTGGGTGTATCTGGTCGAAAGGGCGGTGCGGGGCCATCCGACCATAAAGCAGTGACGATCGACGGTACCACGATTATGGTGCCAATTTACACCGAAACTGCTGCCCGATCGCCATATAGTGCCACTCTCGACCCCGCAGCTACTCAGGCAACTATCCAGCTAGACGATCGAGAAATCGCCTCAATCGAATTTCCCAAACCGCCCCAATTCTATAACCTCAGCACCGCTGACGGCATCCCCTACTGGAAAATCGCCCTCCTTCACAGCCACGATGTCCTTGCCACTACCGTCCTCCAGACCTGTATGCGGTACCGGAATAGCGATACTGTCTGCCAGTTCTGCGCGATCGAGCAATCCTTAGCATCAGGACGGACGATCGCCCGCAAAACCCCCGCTCAACTCGCCGAAGTCGCCGCAGCAGCCGTCCGCCTCGATGGTGTCAAGCACATGGTCATGACCAGCGGTACCCCCAATACAGGAGATCGTGGTGCGGCTTATCTGGCTGAATGCGCCCAAGCCGTCAAACAAAGTGTCGATCTGCCGATTCAAGCTCAGTGCGAACCGCCTGACGATTTTGGCTGGTTTCAGAAGCTCAAAGATGCAGGGGTGGATAGCTTGGGAATGCACCTCGAAGCGATTACCCCAAGCGTTCGCGCCAAAATTATGCCTGGGAAGGCGGATGTACCTGTTGAGTATTACTTTCAAGCTTTTGAAGCTGCGGTAAGAGTGTTCGGTAGAGGGCAAGTGAGCACCTATTTATTAGCAGGATTGGGAGATACCATCGAGGCTCTGGTAGCGGGTTGCGATCTCGCGATCCAAATTGGTGTTTATCCTTTTGTCGTGCCCTTTGTGCCGATTTCAGGTACGCCACTGGCGCATCATCCCGCACCTAGCAGTGAGATGATGTTCGACATCTATCAACAAGTAAGTGGACTGTTGAAGCGATCGGGTATGTCATCCAAGGATATCAAAGCAGGCTGTGGCAAATGCGGTGCTTGTTCGGCTCTCTCTAGTTTTGAGGCTTAGTAACTTACCTAAACCACCGCTAGGACACAAACCCGACTTTTTCAAAAAGCAGTTTGCGCACGCCTCTGTTTCCCGACGGTTTAGCGGCGTTTTTATTCTGGGGTTTCCCCAGAATAAAAAAACGACAAGACAGCGAAACAGCGACGCATCGAACGGGAGGTTCCCTCCCGTTTGTGTGCGTCAAGACAAGACAGTCGGGTTTGTAGCTAGCACTAGTCTTATTTTCCCATCCAAAGCATCCAATACCATGTCCTATCTCTTCAAACTCGCCCGCACTCACTCTGAAATTACCGCTTACTACGCCTTGAGGCGCAAAATCTTCGTCGAAGAACAAGCTCTATTCCCACATGATGATGTAGATACCCTCGATGCGATCGCGTATCCCATCATCGCCGTTACCCACGATGCTTCAGCAGTCCTCGGTGTCGTCCGCATTTACGAACCCGAATCTCGCCTTTGGTACGGCGGGAGACTGGGTACCCATCCCGATTATCGTCGTGGTTGGCACATTGGCAAAGGACTGATAGATAAAGCTGTGACTACTGCCAATGCTTGGGGCTGCGATCGCTTTCTCGCCACCGTCCAAATTCAAAACGTCCGCTTCTTCCAACGCTTGCATTGGAATTCCCTCGAAGAAATCGAAATTCGTGGCATCGCACACCACCTGATGCAAGCAGACTTAGATTATTACCCCGCCAATAATGAGATCCGTCCAGTTTTGCAGTTGAGCCAAGCATCTTAATGAGACTCGACTTACTCGCCCACACATTGAAGCAATCGCTAGGTATCGTGCATAAGCAAGATATCCAAACTATCGCTAAATTTCTCGCCACGGAAAACGCTGCTAGTGATGTTTTAATCGGCGACGACTGTGCCGCAATTCCTGACGGCGATGGTTATCTCCTCCTAGCGACTGAAGGGATGATGCCAGATTTTGTCGCATCCGATCCCTGGTTTGCTGGCTGGAGTGCAGTGATGGTCAATGTTAGCGATATCTATGCGATGGGTGGTAGACCGATCGCGATTGTCGATACACTTTGGAGTCAAGATGCCACTATTAGTCAGCCGTTATTAGCTGGCATGAGTGCCGCTGCACAAGCTTATCAGGTGCCAATCGTCGGCGGACATACGAATGCTCGAAGTAGTTATAATGCTCTCTCTGTCTCCATTCTCGGACGCGCCCAAAAGCTGATTTCTAGTTTCACAGCTCAACCTGGCGATCGACTATTAATGGCGATCGATCTGCGAGGCAAAATGCACCCCAAATATCCATTTTGGAACGCTGCCACTACAGCCGACCCGAATCGACTTCGTGGCGACCTAGAACTACTACCCAAACTCGCCGAAAATGCTTTGTGTACTGCCGGAAAAGATATTAGCATGGGAGGAATTATCGGTACGACTTTAATGCTATTGGAAACCTCTCACAGCGGGGCAGTATTAGATCTCGATGCTATTCCCAGACCACCAGAGATACCCTTCGATCGCTGGCTTGTCAGTTTTCCCAGTCACGGATTTTTACTCAGCGTCCGTCCCGATCTAGTTCCTGCCGTTCGAGAGATGTTTGTCGATCGCCAAATCACCTGTGCAGACATCGGCGAAGTCATCGAGAGTCGGCAACTAATCCTTAAATCTCAGCAAGAATCTATTACTTTCTGGGATTTCGATCGCGAACAACTCACCGGATTTGGAACGACAACTTAAATAGTAACTTTTTGCTACTCACTACTAACCATGCCAGAAACTCGTTTTAAAATTCAATGGCCGGATGGTTCTCAAGAAACTTGTTATTCGCCTTCATCGATTATTAGAAAATATTTTGAGCCAGAACATGATTATGAACTGGCTGAATTTGTCGATCGTGCCCGGACTGCGCTGAATATTGCCAGCGATCGCGTCCAAGCTAAATATGGAAAACCATGCGGTCTGGCGATCGGTCAATTAGCGGAGATCCAATCTACAGCCAGTCAATTCAGTTCGTATTCGCGACCGCTCGTGCGTATGATTGAATTTTGTTAATCCTACTATGCCGCGATCGTTGACTAATATTAGAACTCGATTGCCCTACTTATGAATGTTAACGATATTAAAGATAGATTCGATCGCGGCGAACCACTCGATTACTTGTTTTTTTGGAGTCACCGACCGAATCCCGACGGCTCGATCGGTAAAACTTGCTTCAGTCAATGGTTTGAGTCTAGTTTTGAACTAGAGGGCATTCGCTATCAAACTGCCGAACATTACATGATGGCATCCAAAGCGCGTTTATTTGACGATCGAGCCTTACTTCCCGAAATTTTAGCAGCAAATCATCCACGCCAGACTCAAACATTGGGCCGAAAAATTCAAGGCTTCCAGGAAACAATCTGGAACGAACATCGCTTTCAAATCGTAGTTGCTGGTAATATTGCTAAGTTCCAACAAAACCCCCAGCTCAAAGCATATATGCTCGGTACTCAAGAGCGGATTTTAGTTGAAGCCAGTCCCGACGATCGCATTTGGGGGATTGGATTAGCTGCCGATAATTCAAATATTCACAATCCCGATTTTTGGCAAGGTACTAACTTACTCGGTTTTGCCTTGATGGAAGTTCGAGATCTACTCTAGTTCGATCGATAAGTTGAGGGTAAGGTAAAGTGAAAGTGTAGTCTCTAAGTGCGATCGTGAACGATTTTCGACAAGCTGCAACTGCTGGTAAATTTCTAATTACAGCCGAAGTTGCTCCGCCTAAAGGTGGAGACATAGCTCACATGGTAGAGATGGCAAATTGTCTTAAAGGGCGCGTTCATGCGGTAAATGTCACCGATGGGAGTCGCGCGGTAATGCGGATGTCGCCATTTGCCGCATCGCTGATCTTGTTGCAGCATGGCATCGAGCCAGTGTGTCAGTTTGCTTGTCGCGATCGCAATCGGATCGGACTTCAGGGCGATTTATTGGGCGCGCACGCCTTGGGCATCCATAATATTTTAGCTCTAACTGGCGACCCGATTAATGCGGGCGATTATCCCAAGGCTAAAGCCGTATTCGACCTAGAAGCCGTCAGATTATTAAAAATCATCGGCAACCTCAATCGCGGTCTTGACGGCAACGACAAGCCCCTTCCCGACGGGGCTGTGAACTTATTTGTCGGTGCGGCGGTAGACCCTCAATCGAAAAGTCGATCGGGTTTGCAAAGACGCTTCGAGCAAAAAGTTGCCGCAGGTGCTCAATTTTTTCAGAGTCAGCTTATTTCTGATTTCGATATCTTCGATAAATTCATGCACCAGATCGCCAGTAGCTATCACAAGCCAGTGCTAGCCGGAATTTTTCTACTCAAGTCGGCTAAAAATGCCGAATTTATCAACCGGAACGTACCGGGAGTAGAGATTCCCCAACATATTATCGATCGATTGGCGCGATCGTCGGTACCGTTGCAAGAAGGGATAAAAATTGCCGCCGAGCAAGTGCAGTTAGCTAGTAAATTGTGTCAAGGCGTGCATCTGATGGCGGTTAAACGTGAAGATTTAATTCCTCAAATTCTCGATTTAGCGGGTATTCCCGCGCTGGCTCTCGATTCTCAGCTTGCGAGTAAATTTTAGGAATTTTTGAGGGAATGAGATCTATGGGTGATTCTTGGGGAACAGTAGAGTAGGGATTGTCGGGATACTGTCATACCTGAAATGCTCACCAGCTAACGCTTACCAAACATCACATGAGTTTTAATTTTGCATACTTATCTGGAGGTAGATTGTACCTGAAATTGGGTCAAGCCAATGTCCAGACTATTATTAGTGAGTTTGGGCAAGCGGTACAACAACGAGAATCCCAACAGCAGCAGCGCAATGGCTGGAAGCAAAAGAGTGTCGCGAATTTGATGCCAGCAGGGATGGGGCAAGATCGACAGCCCGATCGCTCTAAGGTGGCGGTACAGGGGGTTTGTCCGACTAGTGCCGATCGATTACTATACACGCTAGCCGCAGGCGAAGTCGGCGGGATCTTTACGCTCGAACAGTTTGCGCCGATGGTAAATATCGGTGGAACTGCTGCACCAGTAGCTCGTCCGCAAACTAAAGAAAAAAGATTATTCCATAGTGCTGATTTTAAAGTCGATCGGGTCGATTTTCACCCTGAATATCAATTAATCGCTTGTGCGGCGATCGGGAAAGATGGTACGGCGAATATTGCTACCATGCCTGTAAATGCCGTGCATCTGTCTCAGGTAACCGAAGGCGACTCGCTCGATTTAGCACCTAAATGGATTCCGGGTTTTCGGAGAGCGATCGTGTTTCAGTCGGCTGGAATCGGGCGCGATGGGGCGGGTTATATCATCGAGCAAAAGCATTCGACGATCGAGCAATTAGATATCGACAGACAAGAAGTAATTACCCTCGCCAGCGACCCCAAATACGACCTCCTCAGCCCCCAAATGACTGCGGATGGTACTTTATACTATATTCGCCGCCCATACAGCTCCCTGCGCCAACGAGCGCGGTTTTCGCAACTTCTCAAAGATGCACTCTCAATTCCCGCACGGCTATGTACCGCCGTGTTTGAATGGCTGAATTTCTTCACCCGCCGTCATACAGGTAAATCGCTATTATCTTTACCCCAGCTCCCACAGCAGACTAATTCTCAGCAGATGTTATTTTTGGGGCGATTGGTAGATGTCGGTAGTGAAATGGAGCGCAATCGCCGATTTGGCGATGCCGATTCGCCATCGCTAGTACCCCGCTCTTGGGAATTGATCGAGCAATTCCCCCATCGAGAACCTAAAGTCATCGGTAGTGGCGTGTTAGCTTTTGATATTGGTGCTGAAGGTCAAATCGTATATAGCAATGGTAGCGCGGTATATGGCATTATCCCCGGCGGTGTCGCCCAACGCCTAATTATCGATCGACCCATCGAGCAAGTCGTTTTGCTAGATTTGGATAATCATCTGAATTAGATGGGAGATGGGAGTTGGGAGTTCGGAGATGGGAAAGGGACTTTAGGTTTTAGGCTTTGGAACTGCGTTCTTTAATTTTTCTTCCTTACTTCTTACTCCTTAACGTCAGTTCTGGATAAGGATTCCCGATCTATGACTCTTGGCTTCGTTTCTACACTGCCCTCAAATGTGTCTTGTCTCGCTAAACCGTCGGGAAACAAAGGCGTGCGCGAGCCGCAATTTGGGGCTAATAGCAAAAGTTCGTTAAAACGAACTAATTAATTTGGCAGTTCTCTTCAGAGAACTTGAGCTATTAGCCCGTTGGCAAAGCCTCTCCGAAGGAGACACTTCTAGTTCAGGGCGGTGTAGGAACGAAGCAAACTGACGTTCATTACTCCTTACTCCCAACTCCCATCTCCCTAACTTTCAGGAATCGCCGATCGATCTGTGGTAGTAATAATTGAGGCGGGTGACTTGTCATCTTGCCAAAACAACTTATTGTGTGTGTGAGTTACAAGTAATGGAAAGCACTGGATATCGCGATCGATTTCCGCAACTGTTTGCCGGATTGACCTTATTATCGGCATCTCTAATTGTGAGTTCGTTTCTGTGGGCGGGGGCGATTCGGAATATGAAACGAGTCGATGATGCCCTACTAATTACGGGTTCTGCTAAACGACCGATTAAATCAGATTATATCGTCTGGAAAGTATCGCTGTTCAGTCAGCAGCCGACTACGCAAGCGGCTTATCAAGAACTCAAAGCAAGGATCGATCGAGTCCAACGCTATCTCAAAGATGCTAAAGTACCCGAATCGGAAATTTCACTCGAATCATTAGAAACCGTCGCACTTGCCGAACTAATTAATGGTAAAGAAACGGGTAAAACGGCGGCATATAAACTCAGTCAAAAGCTCGAAATTCGATCGAACCAAGTCGATCGATACTCAAAATTATCGCAGCAAATTACCGAACTAATTAATGAAGGAATTCCGCTGACTTCCGAGCCACCAGAATACCTCTACAACGATTTAAGCAAGCTGCGAATCGAGATGGTAGCTGAAGCCACCAAAGATGCCAAAGCCAGAGCCGAATCGATCGCCAAAAGTACTGGCAATCGCGTCGGTGGCGTGCGGAGTGCCGATACTGGCGTGTTCCAAATTACCCCCCGTTACTCGACTGGGGTGAGTGGTGAGGGTAGATACGATACAACGTCGATCGATAAAGATATTACCGCAGTCGTATCGGTCAAATTTGGCATCGAGTAAATAAATATAGAGCCAGCAATTGGCTCTATATTTATTTTTATTACGTTCTGGGAGCGATCGGGGATCGCTATCGACGCTTAGTAATAAGATGAAAAAAGTTTAACAAATTTTTTCAAACAAATAAGTAAATTTTATGCCCTATATTAACAATGACGGGGATACTAGAGTCAATAATTTTCCGACCGAGCCAAAAATGTACGTAGCAGAATCTAACAGCACTAATTTAACGCGCGATTATTTTGCGATCGGAATTACTGGTGTGGTACTAGTTGGTGGATTGATGCTGGTAGCAATGTCGGTGTCTTAAATTATTTGACAGTACTTGGTGCCAATCTGCCAAGTTAAATAATTACGGTCTCAATTTTAATAGTTAAATAAACAATCTAAAACATAGAGTGGAGTTAGCATCTTTCCTCTATGTTTAATTTTTAGGATCTAACCCAAGTCGCCCAGACAGCCTCAGCGATTTCAATCGTCAGCGGTTCTTAACCGAGAAGTATTGGATTGGCTTTGGCTATTTAACTTCGGATCTTGCCGATATAACAGTCATTTAACCAGACACTAACAGCTTCGCCGACGATCGTTTTACGACTTTCGACTGGGGGCGAGATCGGGTTATTTTTGAGGGGAAACCCACCAGTACGCGTGTAGATATTCGCCAACCGCCACCCCTGTCGAGTTTGCGCCAGAAATAACCAGTGAAATTGTTGCAACTGAGCCGATCGAGTGTCTGTATACTGAGTTTCTAAGGTGGTGATAAATACCTGTGTTGGTGCAGCCTGCGGAAAATTAGCAGGATATTCGCGACTGCCGATCGCGATCGGCTGGAGTTCGGGTACACTGGCGGTAATTAGCGAACTATAAACTCGCTCTGTCCGTTTGCGGCGTTGTTGAATCAGTCGATTGGCATAACTAGGTAAATCTCGCACCAATAAATTAGCCAGACTCTCGACTTTTACCGGACAAGTATTCGGGTTTGCGGCTACATTTGATGCTGTATGATGGCGTACTTCGATCGCACTCGGAGCCAGCAACCGCTCCACACCAGTAGCACACCAGCTTTGCAGATTCTGAGTACACACGGGCAAATAATTCAACGTCAGAACCAAGCGGTAGAAAGATTTACTATTATTTTACCTCACTCCCAACTTCTTACTCCTTACTTCTTACTCCTTACTCCTTACTTCTTACTCCTTACTCCTTACTCCCATCTCCCCGCTCCCCGCTCCTATGAATACTGGCAAACTCGGAGAAGAAGTAGTCGCACAGTGGATAAGCGAGCGCGGGGGCGAGATTTTAGAGCGTCGCTGGCGATGGCAAAGAGGCGAAATCGACCTAATTGCGATCGATCGTGATACATTGCTATTCATCGAAGTCAAAACCCGTAATAAATCGAACTTAGATGCCGATGGATTGCTGGCGATAACGCCCCAGAAACAAGCCAAAATCGTCAGCACCGCCCAGCTTTTTCTAGTCAAACACCCACACCTCGCCGATTATCCCTGTCGCTTTGACGTGGCGATCGTCCGCCATCAACCACCAACTCGCGCGATCGTCGGGAATCCTTTATTTAGCATGACAGATTTCGACAGCGGGGAATGCTTATTATTACTCGACTATCTGGCGGGTGCTTTTGACGCTGGTTAAGTTTTGTGTTATTCAGTGAAAGCTCGTTGGCGAACCGTGCTGTAAATGCTACCCCATTAGAGAGATTTATCTAGCCACAAATATCTACAAAACGATAATAAAGCACGCAAAACATCTAAGCTTGCAGGCAAACCAGCAGGGGATCGTTATTTTTTAATAATTGGCAAATCGTACCCGCAAAAATGTATTAATAGATACCAAAAAAAGCGATCTAAAATACGCTGACATAGAGAATAAATACGTTATGATATTTCAGTAGATCTACCGTTGTCTGTTGAGTGCAAACTAAGACATGATGCAGATAGCCAGTAAATCTTCATCTACCGATCGACCTGGTAGATTGAGGAAGATGACTCAAACACTAGAGTTCGATCTTTATGTCCGGAAAATGCTCGTTGATGGTTGTAGTTAATCTTTAGATAGATGAACATTCCATTTAGGGGCAGCGTCATGAATAGTTATCTTCTCGGTACCACTAATACATCTCATATTATGGGTTCTAATCTCTCAAAGCTTGCTCGTTTGCTTGCAACTAGAATAATGCCACAGGCAACTATCGCTCCGCTCAACGCACCTAAGTTCGACCTACTCAAACCGCTACGCGACTGGTTGGACAATCTCAAAATCTCTAATCCCCGATTAGCCCACAAACTTTGTCAACTGATTCCCTCTCAATGTCCCTTCGAGCGCGATCTTAATTTATTTGGGCGCACGCTGGTACATATTCCCCCCATGTGTAAACTCAACCCTCTCTATGACGAAGTAGTCATGCTCCGGTTCAAAGCAATGTGCTATCTAGCCGATGAATGCGGCGAAGATATCAGCCAATATTGCTAAGTAGGGGATAGGGAATAGGGAATAGGGGTTAGAGGATAGGAATAGTGGATCGGGCACATCGATAGGGCTTAGAATATAAAGTCCAGCCTAGATCGATTCTATATATGTCCAAACAACAGTCGCCCCAACAACCAGAACCACATTCGACATTAGCCGAAATTCGGGCGACTCGCCTGGTTAAAGCCGACAAACTCCGCGAAATAGGGATGAATCCCTACGCTTACAACTGGGTATCTACTCACCAAGCCGCAGCATTACAGCTAGAGTACGCAGATTTAGCTAGTGGTGAGGAAGTAGATATCCCCGTCTCGATCGCTGGGCGCATTTTAGCACGGCGGGTGATGGGCAAATTAGCATTTTTTAGTATTCAAGACGAGACAGGTTCGATTCAGCTCTTTCTGAGTAAGCCGCAGATTGAAGCGGGAATGCCAGATCTGCCAGATGCCTTCAGTCATCTCAAGCAATTAACCGATGTCGGCGATATCCTCGGCGTAAAGGGGACGATTAAACGCACGGAAAAAGGGGAATTATCGATTCTCGTTAATGAGTATGTGATGTTAACAAAGTCACTACTACCCCTTCCCGATAAATGGCATGGCTTAACCGATGTCGCCAAACGCTATCGTCAACGCTACGTCGATCTAATCGTCAATCCCTCAGTCCGCGATACCTTTAGAAAACGCTCCCTGATTACCGCTGGAATCCGTCGCTATCTCGAAAACCTCGACTTCATCGAAATCGAAACCCCCGTCTTGCAGTCAGAAGCAGGCGGAGCCGACGCGCGTCCATTTAATACCTATCACAACACCCTGGAAATGCCGCTGTACTTGCGGATCGCCACCGAGCTGCACCTGAAACGCCTAATCGTTGGCGGCTTCGAGAAAGTATTTGAACTAGGGCGCATCTTCCGCAACGAAGGTGTCTCCACCCGCCATAACCCCGAATTCACCAGCATCGAGGTATATCAAGCCTATGCTGACTAC
>NZ_JANYJC010000020.1 GCF_025361915.1 Chamaesiphon sp. GL140_3_metabinner_50 | reverse complement strand
GCTCGAATCCAGTGATTTGGACTAATTGTCCTTTCTTGGTAATTGTCTTGAGTGCTTTTCCATTAGCCATCCAGCGATTTTTAGGAATACCCACAATCGATTGAAAATCGCGAAGTTTCTCGACCCCATTCCCAAAACATGGTAAATACTGCTTGCAGACTGAGAATTTGGTAAGGACTAGGCATCAATCTCATCAATGTGTAGAGTAGAGCTTGGGCACAGCGGTGCGCGCACGCCTTTGTTTCCCGACGTGAAAAGCGCAACAAGACACGGGAGAATGGTGTTCACTGTTCTCGCAAATATTGTTGTGTGCCCTTTTGCTCACATTTTGATCACGATCGATACTAGTTTTTATGTATTGGTGCAAGATGTGAGTAGTTCTATCCCCAGCCGTATTGACTGCTTTTGCTGCCAGATCCCAGCCTAGTTGCCGCAATGTATGGCTCAATTGACCTAACGATTGTACCGAACAGTCTGCACTCAATAGCTGTCCCGATTGGAACACAATATTCCAGCTCGTATTGTCGCAAACTACTTCAAGACAGCCAGTACTGCGATCGCTATAAAAGTGGTTTAACATTCTCGCAGGATCGATTTCTGGTTTCATGGCAAGATAGAGAACTTCTTACCTAGCGTTCTCCATCTACAAGCCAAAATTACAACTATAATTTAATTTGGAATCGGGTTTAGAAGATAGATATATTCTATACAAAAGTGGAATATTTGCTATAGTAAATGCATTCGCTCGTTGACGAGCGTCAAGTTAATAAATGAATCTAACTAGACTTTAGGTGGCGCACCATAACGGACGCGATTGTATTCTTCCACCAATCTACCTTCAGCGACCGATTTTTGCTCTTGAACTAACAGATTGCCAAATTCAATTAGGCGCGCGAGTGTAAAATATGGCTTGGGAAAAGTTGGCTTAATCCCACTTGCCGGGTTAACTACTTCCATCGCGACTCTTTCTAATCCTACCTGCCCGATAAACTCTCTAATTTGTTCGTCATAGATCCGCGCGCGCATTGCTGCAAAAAAATCAACTGCTTGTTCGGGAAATCGATCGACCAAGCTGAATATTTCTCGACCAGAAATATTATCTGGCGCAAAAATTCCACTCACAATTCCCACTTTATCCTCGTGCGTCGGTACCCAGTAAAACTTCTCCATCCGTCCGTCGCGCACCAGTGGCGCATATAGCGTCGATAGATCGTTCCCAGTTAAAATAATCGGAATTCGCGGTAAAGGAGTCGAATCGTAACTACCAGGTAGCTGCACATTAGTAGGATTGTCGGCAATATTCATCAACGTAGCATTTACCAACTGAGTATTCACCGTATACTGCGTACCCTGGTCGAATCTCCCCGCCCCAGCATCGATATCATTAATCACCAATACTGCCATTCGCCCCCGCACTTTAATAATTTCCGCAGCCTCCCGATATCGCAACCGAATCAATCGCGCCGAATCACCCGCATCGGGACTCTCCAGCTCCCCCGCCGAAATATGGATTGCTTCGACCTTCATCCGATCGAAGACTAATTCGCACTGAAAGGTTTTTCCCTCACCTTTACGCCCATGTACGCCCAAAATTAGCGGTACTTTAACACCAGGCAGATCGAGATAATTTTTGGTGATATGGACGGCTAGTTTGTCGAGGAAAGCTGGAGCGATGTAGTAATCCATGAGGGGATAGGGAATAGAGGATAGGGGATAGTGAATTGAGTGATTAGTGTGTAGGTTGGGTTGCGGATGCGCGCTCGTCGGGTCTCCCGACGGTTTAGCGCACCAAGCAGAGGCACGAAACCCAACAGCACCAATGTTGTAGGTACTTAGTGGATCGTGAATAAAGTTTAACGCGCATTCTGCGTAAGATGGCTACCAAACTCGATTGTTATCAACTACTATCCCCTATCCCCTATTCCCTATTCCCTATCCACTATTCACATTCGATCGCCATTTCCTGGTATCGTGAAGGTGAGAAAATTTGAGTTGAGAAGATAAACTAACATGGGGACGACTTACCAGCGGGTATTGCTCAAACTGAGTGGGGAAGCCCTAATGGGCGATCTTGGCTATGGCATCGATCCGACAATCGTACAAGCCATCGCCCAAGAAGTATCCGAAGTCGTCGCCACTGGCGTTCAAGTCGCCATCGTTGTGGGTGGTGGAAATATTTTTCGTGGGGTTAAAGCTTCAGCCAAAGGCATGGATCGGGCGACTGCTGACTATGTAGGGATGATTGCGACTGTAATGAATGCAATTACGCTTCAAGATGCGTTAGAACAAAAAGGGGTACCTACCAGGGTACAAACCGCTATCGCCATGCAGGAAGTCGCCGAACCCTATATCCGTCGCCGCGCCATCCGCCATCTCGAAAAAGGTCGGGTTGTGGTGTTTGGTGCTGGTTCTGGAAATCCATTCTTTACCACCGATACTGCTGCTGCTCTGCGTGCTGCCGAAATCGATGCTAATGTGATTTTTAAGGCTACTAAAGTTGATGGTGTCTATGATTCCGATCCGCATGTCAATCCAGATGCTAAACGATTTCAAAGTTTGACTTTTAAGCACGTTCTCGATCGAGACTTACGCGTGATGGATAGTACGGCGATTGCGATGTGTCGGGAGAATAATATTCCCATTATCGTGTTCAATTTATTTGAACGGGGCAACATTCAGCGCGTGGTAGCGGGTGAAACAATCGGTACTTATGTAGGAGGTTCTTGTGAAATTTGCTGATGTTGAAGGTCATATGCAGAAAGCGGTTGAGTCTGTCAGCCGTTCGTTTAATACAATTCGGACTGGACGCGCAAGTACGAGTTTGCTCGATCGGGTGACGATCGATTATTATGGTACGCCCACACCATTAAAATCGCTGGCGAATATCGGGACTCCCGATTCGACAACGATTACGATTCAACCGTTCGATCGCGGTAGTATGAGTACGATCGAGAAAGCGATTTCGCTCTCAGATATTGGTTTGACTCCCAATAACGATGGTTCGACAATTCGCCTGAATATCCCGCCGCTGACTGGCGAACGCCGCAAGGAATTTGTCAAACAAGCGGGTAAATATGCCGAAGAAGGCAAAATTTCAGTCCGCAATATCCGGCGCGATGCGATTGATTTTGTTAAAAAGCAAGAGAAAGCTAGCGAAATTTCTGAAGATGAATCTAAAGATTTACAAGATAAAATTCAGAAATTAACCGACAAGTATGGCACTAAAGTCGAACAGGTATTAGCGGAAAAAGAAAAAGATATTATGACAGTTTAGTTGATTCAATCATTGTAATCCAAATGGTGGGCAATGCCCGCCATTTACATTCGAGCGGGTATTGCAATCCCAATATATCTGAACATTTATCGATCTCTAATCGACAATTGAAAACTACGCGATCGTGAACATAAAAGTAATTGAAAACTTTGACGGCAGTTTTACACTCGATTTGCAGGCGCAAACAATCTTATTTGGCTTGCTAACTGGTGAGACATTTCTTCAGCAAGTCGCAGAGCAGGCTAATTGTCAAACTCTTACTTTTACCCAGATATTATTTCAACCAGTTCCCTACAGCCCCAATACTCCTAAAGGAATGCCTGCGGAAATCGAGCAATATCACCAATCTCCAGAGCATTTAATTATTAACGTACCGCCTAATTTTATGTTTGCCGCCAAGATTTTTCAACCGAGTCGGCTCTGTGCGATCTATCAGAAACAAAATTAGATTTTAACCTACCGATCGTTAATTATGTCCTCGACTACCGATCTACCAAGTCTAGAAAGCTTGGAGTTTTTACCCTATATCAACGATGTCGGCGAATTACCCGAATTTCAAAATCAAGTTGGTATTTATGCGATCTTTGATGCAGATAAAAGCTTGCAATTTGTGGGCTATTCGCGAGATATTTATTTGAGCCTCAAACAGCATCTCGTCAGACAGCCAGATGATTGTTATTGGGTAAAAATAACCACGATCGATCGACCGAATCGGACATTTCTCGATAGCGTTCGCTCGACTTGGCTTGAGGAAAATGGTAAAATTCCGATCGGGAATGGTGCGAGTAATGCTCAATGGTTAGATCCGATTCCCACCAATTATGCCATGACAGCAGCCGAAAGCGACAGCTTTGAGGATCTTGATGGTGTCGCTCAAATCAAACTGCTCAAGCAAGTCGCCAGACGGGTTGAAGAGACAATTTTAGCTAAACTCCAACAGCGTGGCGTTCGCAGCGAGATTCGCTTCAACCCTAAGCTCAAGGAACAGGGGTTGCTGGATTTAAAATAGACTTGGTGACGGGGAGACTGGGAGACTGGGGAAAAACCTAGAACGCAGTTCCACAGCCTATTCCCTAGTCCCCTAAAACCTAAAACCTAAAACCTAATACCTAATACCTAACACGTTTGCCTTGCTTTTGACTGGCTTGGCGCACGAGATCGAGCGTTTTTTGATAGCTAACCATTTCGCCTTGCTGACGAAATAAATTAGCCCCGGTATTGAGATCGGCAATTGCACCAGATCGATCGCCGATGACTAATTTGACCGCACCTCGGTTACTATAAGATTCAGCATCTTGAGGGTTGAGTGCGATCGCGCGATTGAAGTCTGAAATTGCCCCCCGATTGTCGCCTGCATCAAATTTAGCCACACCCCGATTGTAGAAAACTAGCACATCTTTAGAACCGAGTGCAATGGCGCGATCGTAATCAGTCATCGCCCCCTGTTTGTCACCCATCCCAAATTTAGCCGCACCCCGATTGGCATAAGCTTCGGTATAGTTGGGATTAATAGTAATAGCTCGATCGTACTCGGCAATTGCCCCTCGTGTATCTCCCTGTTGAAATTTTGCAGCTCCCAAATTGTTGTAATCTTCCGCCCGATTGGGCATCGAGCCAGGAGTACTAGCCATTACGACGATCGATTTTGCGGGCGATGGAAAAAAGCAGAAGTTAGAAAGGAGCAAAATGAGGAGCGAGAAGGTGACTTTCATCGGGAGCTGTAAATGAGGGGTTGAGCTAAAAAGAGTTGTGAAATTTAGAGTGAGGGTTTAAATCCCTACCCCAAAAATTACTCAGGAATGGTGTAATTACCTGTTACCATCACTCTAGCAAATAGACTTAGCAGAAAATGTCAGCTTTATCTTAATTCTTTCTGCTATATTCCCAAATCGGCAGCAATCCGATGAGCGCAAGCAAAACCCGAAAATGCGACAGCATTCAAACCTTGCCCTGGAAAGGTACTATCGCCGACACAATACAAGCCAGGAACCGCAGTCCGATTGAAAGGCATATTTAATAATCCGGGCAACTTCCGCCGGGGAATCGGCCCATAACTACCATCAGCACGCCCCAGAAAGCGTCTGTGAGTGCGTGGCGTACCAATCTCCATAAAATCTAAACCTGCATTTAAACCAGGGAAAATCCGCTCTAATCGATCGATTAACACCCCCGCACGCTCTTCTTTTTTCGCCAGATATTCGCTCGGACTCAAGCCTTGCCAATCGCTCATCCAACTAGGCGTAAATGCATGAATAATCTGATACCCATCTGGTGCCAAGCTGGGATCGAGCAAGGTGGGAATCGAGACAAAAATCGTCCCTTCTGGCTCCTCCATCTGCGTCCAATCTTCGAGCAGAACGTGGTGACACTCGGTACCCGCAGGTAACACCGCCGCAGCTACGCCTAAATGCAGGCTCAAGAAGGCTGGCGACTTCTGATAGCGTTCTTGCCATTTGCGCTCTTTGGCAGGCATCTCAGCGGCGGGTAATAGCTGCTCGAACGTATCCCATCGTGTCGCATTCGAGACGATCCGCTTGGCGCGATAAGTCTTGCCATTAGCAACTGCTACACCGACAGCTTTACCACCTTCGATAATAATTTTTGTCACTCGCGATTGATAGTGGATTTCGCCCCCAGCCTTTGTCAATCCAGCGACTAATTTTTGGGCGATTTGTCCGACACCACCTTTGGGATAATTAATCCCCCCATAATGTCTATCTGAAAATACCATTCCCGCATTAATCATCGGGGTGAGTTCGGCAGGTACTACCGACCAAATATAGCACTCCATATCGATAAACTTGAGGACATTTGGGTCTTTGATATATTTACGCGCAATATCCCCGACATTTAGC
>NZ_JANYJC010000003.1 GCF_025361915.1 Chamaesiphon sp. GL140_3_metabinner_50 | reverse complement strand
AATTATCAATTATCAATTAATTTAACTTCCTAGCTTAAATGCTTCGAGAAATAAGCCGTAAACTAGTCCCAATTTGAGACTATTTAACAGTGCAATCCAGAGCGGACGTTTACCTAAGATCGCATTAGGCTCTTCAATTTGTCGCCGACCGAAACTAGTTCCGTATGTCAGCCAAGAAATTGACTCGACAATTGTTAATGTTACTAAACTGACGAGCGCATCGAGATCGGTTCTTTGTCCAGTGGTGGTGGCGATCGCAGATGCTAGAAAGTTACCGAATAGTAAACTAATAATAATTAGCGATAATCGTCGCCAGGGATTTTCAGACCACTGAACAAATTGCTTTCCTAGTCGATCGAATAATGTATTTAGACGAGTATTTTGCATAATTATCTGCGGATGCGATTAGTTTCTTGCCAAATATTACCGACACCTTTAATAATTCCGCGTCCGATTAAACCGATACCGCGTCCGATAATTTCAGTAAGCAAATAAACAATTCCACTCCCGACAAATGTGGTTAATGATACCAAGCGGGGTGAGAGGGCATCGCGCACTTCTAGGGTTAAAGTTACGACGAGCGGAATTCCGGCTAGTCGTTCTAATTCTACCGGACGCGGGGCATAAATAGGGATCTGTTTGATGCCATAGTCGGTAAAGATAAATATCCGATATTGACTTTCAAAAATTGCTTGCGGTTCGCTAATATAGCGATCGATTCGATATCGCCAGGAAAGATCGTTACGGAACCGTTCGATTTCGCGACTAGAAAGCAATCGGCGATCGTAAAATCCAGATTTCATCGATTCTAAATTACCAAACCGATTAAGTAAAGGTTGCATGACGGCATTTGCCATCTGGATGACTAGATTTTCTAAAAGGATACAGGCGCGTTCGGTGGCGGCGGTGCTACCGACTGAATAAGTGAGACGATCGATCGTGAGTGGTGTTTTGAATAGTAAGTAGTTGAATAAGTCGATCGATTGCGGAATTTTGGCAAGAATTTCGGTGTTGACAATTGCGGCATCTTGAAGTAAGACTGGGATAATTTCAATCTGGCGATCGGCGATCGATAGGGTATGATATCTACCAAAAAAGTCAGTAGTTACTGATGCCCATAGATCTGGTAAGATCTGAGGATGTTTGGCTGCTAATTGCTCGATCGTCATTTGAGAAAAGCGCAATTCATCGAGCAAGCCTTCAAATTGACGGAGAATTAAATAAAAGAGTTCTTGTTTCTTATCCCGACGCAGAATATCGATTTCTAGGGCGGTAGGGGTGAGATTTTCTAGTCCTGATTGGAGTTTGGCGGCGATGCGATTGAATAACGATCGAGTTGTGAGATTATCGCGCTCGGATTCTATGAGTGCGGCGGGCAGTTTTGGCTGACTGGGTAAATTAGCGGGTGCGAATTGGGCAATCGAGATCGAGGGATTTGGAGGGGCTGGAAATAAGCGGTTGACGATCCAACGAGCGGTATTGAGTTCGCGTTTGCGTCCAGTTAAGATTAAGCGATCGAGTTTGGATAGATTCTCTGTGAGATCGGTATTTAGGGTACTTAAAGTCCGATCGATTTGCTGAAGACTAGATTGCCGCATTCGATCGAAGAGTGCGTTCGATCGTGGTTTAGAATCGATGCTAACTTGTTGTAAAATTGCTGGTGACCAACTAGTTTGTCCGCTGGCAACTTGACGGATATAGTTGACTAAATCGATAATCGAACTCCCTCGCAGACAGCACCCCTCAATGCCGATTTGAAATGCGGCGGTTAATTCCGCAGTTCCAGACGCAGCTAGTAGCAAAATTGGTAAGTCGGGATAGTTATTTTTGACTTGCTGACAAAATGCGAAACTCATCGGCAGATCGACGACTGGAAATCCCAATAAAATTAGATCGATTTCAACTCCCTGGGTTAAAACTTGCCAAGCACCAGCGAGATCTTCAGCTTCAGCCACCACTTGAAGATCCTCAAATCGATTCAGACAAGTAATCAGCCCCGATCGAATAATCGGATCGGCTTCGATCGTCAAAATGCGAATCGATCGATCTCTGCTCGGAAGTTCTGCCATTGACACACGAATAATTGCGGGGCTAAAGATCTCGCCTGGAGGGATAATTCCGAATTTATCCTTGTATTTTACCGTCAACGAGCTTCAATTTGGCGATCGGGATGTGTAAGAATCAGTAGCTGTAACTTGTTGCTAGGGAAACTGCAAAACTCGATGACAGCACTAGAATCCCATCCTCCATTGCGGACTCCATTAGCCGATCGGGCGATCGCGCTCAACGCTAGAATGACGACTTTTTCGGGGTGGGAGATGCCCGTCCAATTTAGTGGCATTAGTCCCGAACACGAAGCGATTCGGCAACGCGCGGGAATGTTCGATATTTCCCACATGGGTAAGTTTAGCCTGCATGGCGACACAGCAATCGAGCAATTGCAAAAACTGGTACCATCCGATTTAAGCCGCCTGCAACCCGGACAAGCCCAGTATACAGTCTTATTAAATCCCCAAGCGGGGATCATCGATGACATTATCGTCTATCAGGAGGGCGCGGGCAATGTCGTCTTAATTGTTAATGCAGGTACCAAAGATAAAGATAAAGACTGGTTGTTGGCGCATTTAGACCTCGATCTGGTCACACTTACCGATCTATCCGACACTCAAATCTTACTCGCCATCCAAGGGCCAGAAACACTTAAATATCTCCAACCCTTAGTCGATATCGATCTGACTCAGTTAACGAATTTCGGTCATTCCAGAGCTTTAATTTTTAAAAACCCCGCTTTTATCGCCCGGACTGGCTACACTGGCGAAGATGGATTTGAAATCATGGTCGCACCAGAAATCGGCGTGCAACTCTGGGATGCACTGATCGCGGCTGGCGTGACTCCTTGCGGTTTGGGGGCGCGAGACACCCTCCGATTGGAAGCAGCTATGTGTTTGTACGGTCAGGAGATTAACGATACGACCACGCCCCTAGAAGCAGGGTTAGGGTGGTTGGTACATCTAGACACCAAGGGCGACTTTATCGGACGCGATGTGCTGGCAAAACAGCAGGCAGAAGGAGTCAGCCGCAAATTAGTCGGGTTGAATATGCAAGGACGATATATCGCCCGTCACGATTATCCCGTAGTTATCGCCGATCGACCTGTCGGCATCGTCACCAGCGGTACCATGTCCCCCACATTAGGACTCCCGATCGCCCTAGCTTACGTCCCGATCGAATTTGCTAAACTAGGGCAAGTTGTCGAAGTCGAAATTCGAGGCAAACTCTACTCCGCTACCGTTGTTAAAAAACCCTTCTATCGCTCTCAAAATCGCATCTGATTGGGAGATGGGAGCGGGGAGCGGGGAGATGGGAGTAAGAAGTAAGAAGCGAAAAGTGCGGGAACAGGGGTTTCCCCCGTCTTGTCGTTTTCTGATTCGGGGGGAACCCTAGACATAAAAACGCCGCAAGTAGAGCACCTTTTCAAGACAGTAAGAAGTAAGAAGTAAGAAGGACACAAGCGTCTTTGATATCTTTATGCATTTTCCTCGCCCTTCGTCCCCTCGTCACCCCGTTACCCCGTCCCCCCGCTCCCCGCTCCTACTTGTCGCTCCAAACATTCCGCCAGAAGGGATTATTCCCATCCGGCTGAGATTGGACGGTGGGAAAATCGATCTTGCTATAAATATCGCGAATGCTCCAGCCAGTCAAATTGGCTAAATTACTGGCTTCCTGTTCCAGTCGAGGGCGAAGTGTCTGCTGATATTTTTTACCTGCTTCACAACTGAGATTGCCCTTAAAGGGGTGATTCATCACATATCGACCTTGAAAATTTTCCCGATTGCCAGTTTCTTGAAACAGTAAATCTTCGGGAAACTTATCGCGGGTATAACGAACGTGAAGGCGGGTAATAAACGTATTGCCTTGAGATATCGATCGACGGCGAGAATTGCTAGGTATAATCTCACCATTATCTTCCCAAAATACGCCAGCTTCTTTTAATTCAGCGGCGGTGGGAGGTGCGCTCGAACAAGGATCGCAGTTAGAGACATTCCAGGCATATTCTAAGAACGCAACTTTTTTCTGTTCGCGCTCGTAGACTTTTTGAAATGTTGCCTGATAAAACGCGCCGAATTCTGACTTGATATATTCAGGAATTTCAGTTCCTGTGGGGACTTTAACAGTCCGATAATTAGTTAGTTCTACTTGTCCTTTAGGCGAAAGCACGTAAATTACTAAATCTTGTTCGCCACGAGCGTTAATCGTACCCAGGCGAATCGGCAGCATAAATTTAGGCGATTCAAACGCAATTTGGATCGGTCGCAAAACCTGGTAGCCAGACTTGTTAAATTCTTTGACATCGATTTTAGCAACAAAGAATTTAAGATTTTGTTTAATATACGGACTCAGTAATTCACTCGCACCTTTGGGGATATTATAGCCATTTTGTTGCAGCCAAGTTTCCAATCCATCAGATTGTTTAGCACTAAGAATGACAATCTCATATTCATTTACCTTGAAATTATCTTCAACCGTCACCCCTAAATCTTGGGTAGAAATTCTTCTTCTCAATGTCCCGGAAGGAGCCGAACTGGGGACGTTATTGTAATTAATTGCCGATTCATTTAAGCGAGGAGTCTCACAAGGATCGGGATCGAAATATTCGACTAACCGGGGTTGACTGAATGCGTCTACTTTCTCGATCGTTGTCCGTTTGCCAATATGTACTTGTTCTCTTTTAATTGCTACCGGAACGGGGATTACCATTGCAAAGTCTTTAATGGCTCCTTGGAAGTCATTTGCCATCGTTAGGATGGTACGATCGCCATTACGAGCGATAACTACTTGGGACGCTTTATTAAATATTTTAGCATCAGCACCACCGACATAAAAACCGCAAAAGGCGATCGCTTTTGTTGCAAAACTCAGGACGAGAATACATGCTAAACAGAGGCTGATAATAATTCTAGGGATGTTCATTAGGGAAGTAAGAAGTAAGGATGACTGTGGATTGAAAATTTACCTTTATTCACACTTTTTAAACTCAAAAACTATGACTAGCAACTTACGTTAGGTGGTTTTAGTGCGATCGAATGAATGCCAAGTGAATTGAGGCGCAGTCCAAAACTTATCGAGTGCGATTGTAAGGGGAGAGATGGCAAATAAGGCGATAAATATTGCCTCATTAATATAAAAATAATTACGGAGAATAAATGCTAAAATGGCGATTGCGATCGACCAAATAATTCTAGTCGAGCGGGCATTAGGAATCGAGCGCGGATCGGTAATCATAAACAAGGCAAATAATAATAAAGAACCGCTCATTAATTTATGAATGCAGACATCTGGCGGCAAACCCAACCAGATATTTCTAGCAATTTCTAAGCCAGCATAACTACCTAAAAAAGCCACGCTGGTGTCCCATCTTCCCACGCGCTGAAGGACGACACCACCCATCCCGATAAATAGTAATAAATACCACCAATCACTGCCCCATTGCCCTGGAGACACCCAAGCATCGGGAGTTAATAGTAAAGCTGCAACAATTCCAAAATTAGCCGGATTAAACCAATGCTTGCGATCGACAGTAAAAATAAACTTACTCGCGATCGCCAAGCAACCTGCTAAAATCATCGTACTGACTCGATCGGCACGTAATAATAACGATAAACCCAAACTAGTAATTAAAGCACTCTTGAGCGTCAGCCAAATATTTTCGGTAGATTTAACTAAACTGCCCAGTACTAACTGAGTGAGACAACAACTGAGCATTAAACTAAAAACTAATTCCGGTCTAATCGACCAATCTCTAGTCATAATTCCCAATCCCAGAAAGCTAGCTAAAAAAACGATCTGATAATCTCGCGGATCGGCGAACATATATTTACGGATAGAATGTTGCCATTCAAGATACAAGCTCTAGCGATCGCGTTCCTGAATTTTACTAAATAACTTTACAATTCGAGCTGAAAATTTAACTACGACAACTACCCCAATCGGGAATCGGATGCCACCGTAATGACCGACTGACAAACCGAACCAGAGCCAGCCGCCAAAAATCGTTTCCTTGTGAATCGAGTTTAGATCGTGTTTTAATAAAAATAGCAACCAAGAACTAATATCCCGATCTAGATGGGGATTTATACCAAATGCCATCTGAGATAACCAAACCATTGTTATTAGATGTTCATCGCATAACTCTTCGCATCGATGGTGAAGAGTTCGAGAAACTGTGCCAGGATAATCCAGATCGATCGTTTGAATTGACAGCCACCGGAGAATTAATCGTCATGCCCCCAGTCGGTGGAGAAAGTGGAAACTCTGAATCAGAATTGGGTGCTGACCTAGTTATCTGGAATCGCCAAACTAGATTAGGTAAAACTTTTAGCTCTTCGACCATTTTTGTTTTACCAAATGGTGCTCGGCGTTCTCCTGATGCCGCTTGGGTGGAGTTATCCCGATGGGAGGCTTTAACCCCAGAGCAACGCACAAAATTTCCACCCTTGGCACCAGATTTTGTCATTGAGCTGCTGTCAGCAACCGATAGATTGCCACCATTGCGAGAAAAGATGGAGGAATACACAGCGAATGGAGTGCGGCTGGGTTTACTCATCAATCCGAAAAATAAGCAGGTAGAAATCTATCGACAGGGACAAGCACCAGAAATCGTAGAATCTCCCACTGCGATCGACTGTAGTGAAATCATGCCAGGTTTCATTCTGAGCCTGAGTGAGATCTGGTAACCATAGCATGTCAACTACCCCTCTATGGTTTGAATTTTTCGACCGCTGTTTGAAGTAATCTTTCTAATCGGATCGAAACTTGTAGTTGATACTTGACTAGCCTAATTAATATGTTAGTCTGGTAAAAGTCCGATCGCAATTGCCAGGACAAAATTTAACGTACCTTGAAAATTAAATATGAGCACGATTAAAGTCGAAGTCTGCGAAATTTTGGAACTTAAACCGCATGGAAATGCCGATGCGTTAGAACTAGCCACAGTGCAGGGCTGGCAAATGTGCGTTAAAAAAGGCGTACATCAACTGGGAGATTTAGTCGTTTATTTCGAGCAAGGAACGGTATTAACTAAAGAAGTTGCCGAGCGGCTAAATGTGGCGACATATCTATCTGAAAAAACCGATATTAATGGCGATCGAGTTTTGGTAGTATATCGGATTAAATTACGCGGCGAACCCTCGTTTGGATTAGTAGTTCAGCCCGAAGCCGCAATGCAATTAGGCGACGATGTGGCGGAATTTTATAGTGCCACTAAATACTATCCGCCAGTTAAGGCAACAGCCGGAGATAGTGCCACTGACGATCCTTATTTTCCGCGATATACCAATCTGGAAAACATGCGAAGCTACCCCTATTTGTTAACAGTGGGGGAACCAGTTGTCGCGACTGAAAAAATTCACGGTACTAATTCTAGAGTGGGTTTTGTGTGGCACGATGATGAAGAACGACCGACGATGATGGCTGGTTCGCGAGCTTTACGTCGGCAAGAACCAGAAGATGCGAGTGCAATGGTGGCAAATACTTATTGGTTTCCGCACACCTTAATTGGTGTTAAAAATTTACTAGCAGATTTACAAAGCCAAGGACACAAACAAGCAATCTTATACGGCGAAGTTTACGGACAAGGAATTCAAGCTTATACTTATGGTGAAAAAAGGCTGAATTTCCGCGCCTTCGATTTAATGTTAGATGGCAAATATGTCGATTATGCCATTTTTAAAGATTTATGCGAGCGATATCAAGTAGAGCAAGTACCATTAGTATATGAAGGTGCTTTCTCGCTAGAAGTTATTAGAGGATTTTCCGATGGCGATTCGCTCGTCGGTGGTACTCACGGTAGAGAAGGCGTAGTTGTCAAACCAACGATTGAAAGGGACGATCCCAAGTTAGGCAGGGTAATTCTCAAGTATATCGGCGATCGATACCTATTTGGCAAAGTCGCCGAACAAGATACCACCGATGTCTGAATTTACCATAGACACATCCCCGATTTCTTCAAGAAGTCGGGGATGTAAGCGTAGATAGAGATTTTAAATATTTAATCTGGCGGACATCCCAGTTCGGTTTCTAGCCACAGTTCAAAATCTGGAACCATATTTCATCTCAATGTACGCACCGATCGTTTGCTAACACGATCGTACAGAATGCACCCTCGATCGGATCGGCAAGCGTAGGGAGTTTCAATAGTACCTCTTCCAGTCGATCGATTCTATAATAAAATTCGATCTTATATTCTATCTCCATAATTTTGATGCCCTCGCTGCTTTTTAAAAACCTCTGCAAAACTCTCCTCGCTTGCTTGCTCTGTTGGCAAATCGCCACCCCACCCAGCACCGCCCTCATTCAATCTAAATATTACAGCTATCGACAGCCCAGTTTCGATGGTACTGGCAAAGTCTACATGGGCAGAGAAATCGCCCAAGTCATGGGACATCAGGGCGCAGGCTGGCTAGAGCGTCCAGATCGCGCTACAGAAGAGCAACCCCAAAACATGGTCGCCGCACTAGAACTCAAATCTACAGACGTTGTAGCCGATATTGGCGCGGGTACGGGGTATATTTCCCAGCTTCTAGCGCAACAGGTACCAGAAGGCAAAGTACTCGCCGTCGATGTGCAGCCAGAAATGATCGAACTTTTAAAACAGCGGATTAGTAAAAATAAAATTGCCAATATTCAGCCGCAATTAGGCACCGAACAAAGTCCCGAATTACCCGTCGCCAGTATCGATATGGCAATTATGGTCGATGCCTATCATGAGTTCGGTTATCCTCAAGAAATGATGACCGGAATTGTCTCAGCACTCAAACCGGGCGGGCGAATTGTCTTAACCGAATATCGCGGCGAAGATCCTAAGGTATTTATCAAGCCCCACCACAAAACCACTCAAAAACAAATTGAACGCGAAATGAAAGCGGTAGGGCTAAAGTTACTCAAGAATGAAAGCGTTCTACCCCAGCAGCATCTATTATTTTTTGGTAAGTCATAATCGATCTGGCGATCGAATTGGGTAAGTTATCTATAGGCTCGATCTGTATTAGCATTCATCCTCAAGCTATTTACAGATTCAGTCAAACCTTACCAAAAAATCGGGAGCTTGTTATGTTGCCAGTTGCTACTCGTGTAACCACGATCGATATTTACAGAGATGGCGGTTCTCTGGGCGTTAATTTTGATGGGGCAGAACAAGAGAAATGTCGATTATTCTTTCGTGTCAAACGTCAGAATGTTTTAAATGAAAAAGGTTTTATAACTGATACTATCAGGATCGGCTATCTCGAACCAGTTATCACAATTTCTGCCCCAGTCAATCTTACAAGTAAAATAATAGAAGTAACTCATACTGAGTATGAAAGTATCGAACGAACGCTTTCATGGGAAGAGGCAAGAAACCTTCTAGAAACAATGAAGGACTTAGTTGAAAACTTTGAAGTGGAAGACATGTGGCGCGATGAAGATGAAGATGAAGAGCGAAACCAGGAGCATAGAATGTCGTATTATTATCAAATGCTAGATGCTGCGAAAAACAAAGGAGCGATTGGTAATTAAATAATAAATCATGTCTAAATGGATCGATTGAGCATAGATTATAATTAACGAATGAATAGCTATTGAGGTAGATCGAGATGAATCTCTCAGTTACTTTAGACCAAATCAAAGCCATGAGCGTTGAAGACAGAATTCACCTCATCCAAGCAATCCAGGATACGATTCCCGATGTGAAGTCCGATCGCAAACTACTACAGACAGATCTCAATTCTCCCTCGGTAGCTTGGGAAAAAGCCATGGAGCAAATTGAAGCGAACCAGCCACAATCACTGGGTCGATTGCTGCAATCGTGGGAAGATGAAGGTGACTCAGAAGAACATCGAGAAACTTGGGAATTTTTGCACCAAGCTTTGGATGCAGATCGAATTAGCAATCGCCGATAGAAGGCTATCCTACCGCTCATTCAGAAGCGATTGATGGTGATGTAATTCTTGCCGCTCAAGCAATGTTAATTCAATTAGAAGGTCATAACGTCACGATCGCCACAACAAATGTTAATCATTTGAGTCGTTTCACTTCAGCAAAAGCTTGGGAAGAGATTTAGATCTGCAAATGCGTAAGTTACTATTGCAACCCGATCGAGAAAAATGGAGTCGCGGACGACATCGAACATCGATCGCCATGATGCAAGCTGTCAGATGAGACGATCGAGCGGTATTCTAGTAAAGATAGCGTCAGTATTCCCGTTGCATGTCACAATTACCAACCACCCTCGAAGACTCGATCGCACTAGCTCAAACCGCTACCCTGGCGGCGATTGCCGATGGTTGTCAGCGGATAACGATCGAGATTGCCATCCCCGAACTTAAATCGATGAATTTGGCACGACAATTTATCGAAGCATTTAGCGATCGGGGCAATACACTCAAGGTCTTATTTCCCGATACTGGCGCAGCAGCTCTAGCCAAACGCAATTGGTCGGATCTCAATTTTAAAATCGACGATTTGGGTAGCAGTCGATCGCCGATTGTCGATAAAATTCAAGCCGAAGACCAAATATTCATCGCGATCGAACCATCGGCGGTGGAAGTGGCGCAAGTGGAGCAATTATGTAATGCCGCAGGCGATCGTCCGGTGATATTATTCTTACCCAAACTCGAAGATGCCGCAATTGTGGGGATTGGATATGCCGCCAGACAACTGCGCGACAGGTTCTTAACGACTCTCACTTGCGCCTACTATATCAAGCCTCTCGAAGCCGCCGCCCTCTACCGCTGCTATCCCGCCCAATGGCAAGTTTGGGAAGAGCGATCCGACGATTATATCCTACTCGCCGAATCTCCACAAAAACCCGTCGGCGACGAGCTAGACGCGATGCTAATGCCCTCTAATCCTACGCCAGGGGATAATCCCACTCCGGCCAAATCGCCTGGTGTCTTCGCCAGTTTAGGACGGTTTCTGCGGACTTTAAGCAGATAGTTCCGATCGGAGCGGTCGATCGATAATTTTCGCCATCCGACTCTGACTGATTCGATGGCGATCGGGAATCGCCGCTCGTATCTGGAGATGTTCTAATTCTGGTGACACATCGCACCTCGCGCTCGATTTTTTAAATTAAATCAATAACTCTCTGAGAGATAATCATATACTCGCTATATGAACTATTTCGGTAGCATAGCGCAAAACCAGTGAATCCGTCAAGGTAATTGAGAATAGCGTCAAGTATTTTCGACTGATTTTTAAGCTTAATAATTCTTATTGAGACGAGCGGTAAATTTAGTCGAGCGCACGGGTAACCCAGATCGATCTATAATCGAATTGAGAAAGTTGCGAT
>NZ_JANYJC010000001.1 GCF_025361915.1 Chamaesiphon sp. GL140_3_metabinner_50 | reverse complement strand
CTGACGACCATCTCCTGCGGATTAACGAATTGACCTATGTCGATGACATGGCGACAATCAACGATCCTAAGACTTATAAAGTCGTACCAAATACCCTCTCGATCGTCGATGGCCCGATCGGTTCTGGTGGCCCTGAGCTGATTACCGACCACAGTGCCGCCAATATCAAGGCGATTTCTGATGCCCTAGCAGCCAAACAAATTAGTAACGGTGTCAACCCCATCGGTCTCGATCCTAGCTTCCCCGGACTGCGGAATCTGGTGCGTGAGGGCGATCCTACTGCGAGCACCTCGCCCAAACCGTTTGACTTCTACTCACCCGACACCTTCAACTACACGATTTTTGATGTCTCTGCCGATGGTAAGAGCCTCAACATTAACGTAGAAGGCATCAACTCGTACGCCGCTGACACCAACCCCGAACCCTCGACGACTGTCAACCCCATTCGATCGATCGTCAGCTTTACACTCGATGCAGCACCCGTACCGACGGTCTCTGCTGGTACCGCTGGCAACGATACGATCGTCCCCACCAGCCTCCAGACCATCTTTACCGATGGTGGTAATGATTTAGTTGATGGTTCCGTCGGTAAAGGTGATAACCGCGTTTATGGTGGCGATGGCAACGACGAACTTTATGCTGGTTTGCGCGATCGCTTATTCGGCGAAAATGGCGACGATATCCTCGATGCCAGCCAAGGTAAAGGCGGTAATCGTCTCTATGGTGGCGCGGGTAACGATACCTTATTTGCGGGTACCAATGACTTCCTCTCTGGTGGCGATGGTAACGATACCCTCTACGCTGGCAAGGGTGGTAACACCCTCTACGGCGGTGCTGGTGCTGATAAATTCTACCTCGCTTACAATGGTGCCCCAACTAGCACAAATACCGTTGCTGACTTTGAAGTTGGCATCGATAAGCTACTCATCTTAGGGATCGCTGGTGCAACTGACTTTAGTAAAGTGAGTCTGACTCAAAAGGGTACCGACACTCTAGTTGCCGCTGGTGGTAAAGATCTCGCCGTACTAACCGGGATTCTATCTAATAGTTTGAATGCTAGTAGTTTCGCGTTTGTCTAATAATTTGCTCGACAAAAGTTAAAATCATAGCTCCAACTTCTAGGAAGTTGGGGCTTTATTATTAAAGAATTGCCGTTACCTCGATCGCATCTCTTCGCTGAATTCACGTTATTTACGATCCGAAAAATTTCCTGATTCTACTCGACCGTAATTTAGAATTGTAGTCGATTGGGTTATGCACCAGAATTGTAGGTTGGGTTGAGACACGAAACCCAACAATCCCAGTGTTTGATTAGCTAACCTTGACAGACTCCCAATCCCGCCGAAGTTTCTGCTTGCGATCGCGTCCCATTTGAGCGGCAAGCATCGGCGCAGCAATTCCAAATTCAAAATGTTTTACCGATTTTCCACCAATAATCGATCGTTTCTGGTGGGGTTGGGCAGGTTTGTTCGGCAGTTGTTTGTAAAGATCCAGGCTTTCTAGCATAAACCTGCCCCTACGAGATGCATGAATAAGTTTGAATTTGGAATTGCTGGCATCGGCGAGTTAGATTTGCGAATTTTGGTCTTATATGCTTTGTCCTCGAACTTCTGCGCTTGGAAGTAGTGTTCGGAGGTCTGCCACTGCTCTCCGTCGAGTGCAAATGGGTAAGATGCGAAGTTTGAGAATTCCCCGAACTCGTCACTGACGCTATAAAATTTCACCACCCCGGTTATCTCTGCCATCGCATCGCCTCTCTTCGCTAAACTGTTTACTATCCGAAAATTTCCTTATTCGACTCGACCGTAATTTAATTTTAAAATCCGATCGGCAAGATGGAAATAGCGATCGTCGTGGGTGATAACGATTACTAATTTTCCTCGCTCTTTTAGCTGCATTAACATCCGTGCGTAAAAGATTTCGCGGAAGGTCGGATCTTGGTCTGATGCCCATTCATCGAATAAATAAATCGGTCGATCTTCTAAGAAAGCTGTTAATAATGCCAGTCGTTTTCGTTGCCCTTGGGATAGATCGATCGTCGATAACACGCCATTAGTAACGCTCACCTTCCGATCGAGTTGAAATTCTTGTAGGTACCGATTAATTTCGGGATCGAGCTGACGATTTTCGAGTCCTAGATATCGATCGAATAAATAAACATCGGCAAAAGTTGTCGCGAAATGTTGCCGATACCATTCGATATTTGTGTCATTAACTGTCAAGCCATCGAGTAAAATTTCACCCGATTGAGGCGCATATAAACCCGTAATTAATTTAGCCAGCGTCGATTTACCACTGCCATTACTACCGACGATAAAGATTAATTCTCCCGATTGCACGGTCAGATCGATCGGCCCTAATCTAAATCCTGCTTCTAGATTAGCATCGGGTGGCAAGCCGCGATCGGAATGCGGTGGATGTGGGTGCTGGTGTGAATGAGGGTGTGGTGGGGGTCTACGTCCGTCGGGGTGGGGGTGCGGCGGTGGAAAAGGATGTTTGTGACCTTCGGCAGTTGGTGGGGCACCTTCTGGGTGATTTTGCGGGGGATGTGGCGGCGGGTGGGGAAAGTCTGCTCCAGGCGCGGTGGGATGTGAGGGGAAATCGTCGGCGCGATAGCGATAGCTGACACCGCGTAGTTGGAGCTGGCAATTAGTGTGAGTTGCGGCGGGAATTTGCTCTGGTTCTGCTAAATCGACGAGGGATAAATTCATGCGTTCGATTTTTCGCAATGCTACGTTCCCGCGTACCAATTCGGGGATGCGATTGAGTAAATTTTGCATCGGTAAAGCGATGAATGTACTGATTAGTACGTAGCTGGCTAGCGTCGGGAGCGGAAGCTGAATTAATGATGGGAGGGCAAATAAAATAAATCCCAAGCAAGCAAATTGAACGGCTTGTCCGAAGCCATTAGTCAGAATAAAGCTACCTGCGGCACTAGTATGTTTTTGGCGAAGTTTTGCCGCACTACCTTTGACACTCTGCTCTAAAAAATCCGTTCGTTTCGATCGATTGAGCTTGAGTTCTTTAATCCCGTTAATAATCCCTCGGAAATATTTAAGCAGGGTATCTTCTTCTTCTCTTGCCTCGAAGAATAATTTTTGGGCTTTATTTAATTTGGTTTGCACGAACCAAATCGTCAGGACGGTAGAGGTAATCGCGATCGCAAAAATTGAACCCGATACCCAAGCTAAATAAAAATAACAACCAATTACCGTAGCAAAATCGATGAAGATATTCGGAATAGCCGAAACCGATCGCGTTAAGGTATTAATATCTTCGGTCAACATCACAATTAATCGATTTTCTTGCAGTTGCTCTAAATGTTCTAGCGGTGCGGCTAAAATATTTTTACTTAATTGCAGTCTTAATTCATAAATTGCATTTTGCGATAATACGACCAGCAAAAATTGGGCAAGCGTACTAGTAACGAGAATAAAAGCAGCTAACCCAATAAAGTAGACTAAAGCATTGGTAAGATGTCCCTGATGAACTTCGCGATTGATAATTGAAATCATCAATGCATTACTACAACCACTAACCAAACCCGCGCTGGAGGCAATTACAATATGTTTCCACGAGATTTGCCAGAGAAATTTAATAAATTCCATGAGGGTTAGTAGTTGAAAGTTGACCGAACGATCGAGAGTGGGGAGTGTGGGAAGTGTGGGGAGTGTGGGGAGTGTGGGGAGTGTGGGAAGTAAAAAGACGCTTGCGTCTTCCCCTATTCACTATTCACTATTCACTATCCCCTATTCCCTATTTAAGATCTGTCAGTGAAAAAGAAACAGCTTTACCTTTTAAAGTTTCGAGGGTTTTAAGTTGTTCTGGGGTTAATACGGCTTTGGCTTGTTGATTGCTTTCTTTCATGACTGCTTCCATCCGTTTGCGGTTTTCAGTCAGGGTTTTGTCGCGTTTTGCGGCATCATCTTTGTCAGGAATTTCCCAGGCTCCGATCGTTTTAGTCCGCATTTGTCCGACGATATCGTTAAGTTGTTTTTTCTGAGCGTCGGTAAGTTTTAGTTCGGTTGCAAAATCATCTTTGGTAATAATTCCAAAATCAAACTTTTGCAATAAAATTTCCTTGGCTCTTTTATCTTGTTCTGGCGTGAGAACTTTTCCGACTTTAGCTTGAGAATCTTTAGTCAAGGTGGCTAAACCTTTTTCAATATCATCTGCCAGCTTTTTCTTTTCAGCATCTTGCTTGTCTTTAGGTAATGCTTCGATCGTTTTATACTTTTCTTTAATCGTTTTAGATGAAGTAGTCACGCTAGAGAGTAAGCCCGATTCGATCTCTTTGAGTTTGGTGACTTGATCGTCAGTTAATTTGAGTTCTGACTTAACCTGGGGATTTTGCAACAACTGGATCGGATTACTACCAGAACGTTCCGGTCTAGCCAGTTCGGTTGTAGGAGGGGCACCACCGGGAGGATTGCGCTTTTGGTCGCCACTGCCAGCAGCCGGACTGGTTGTGTTAGTTGGTGTTGAGGTGTCGGTTTTGGTTGGTTTGTTGGGGTCTGTGCAACCAGTCATAATTAGACATCCCAGGCTAATTAGTAGAACGGAGGTAGCGATCGGGCGGTTGACTAAAGTTAGTAGGTTCATATTTTTAGAAGGGGGTTCTGTGCGAATGTACGAGATCTGAACTATCTTAACTCTCGGCAGTAATTAAGCAAAATATAATTTAACGAATCGAGTCGTTGGCGTGCGTCTCCGTAAGGAGAAGGGTAGCCGCGCTTCTTCGTTGGTAATCGATCTCGATTTGGGATGCTTTGACTGAGATTGCTGGCAAATTGTTGCAGATTGGCGATCCTAGCTAACTTATTTTCAGTCGATTGGCGCAGAGCGATTGGCGACGATTGGCTCTTATTTAGAGATAAATGTCGATAAAGGTGGTGGATCTCGATTTAGCAAGATAATATGAACCTATATTATTTTAGGTGCTAGCTGTAAATAATAACGGCGATAATGACGATCGCACTAGCTTGCAGTAGACAAGAGACAGGGTGCAAAAGACCAGGAAGTCAATAAATTCTAAGACTCAATTACCTCCGGTAGACTACGCCAACGGCACGAAGAAGTTGAAAAATTATGGTTGCTGCTAGGACTATTATCGATATCGCCATTCCCCGAATTGAAATGCATTGGCGGGGAAATATTTTGTCTTTCGATTTGAGCGAGTGCGAACACGATCTCGGTCGCGAACCGTCGCAACCTGCACCGATTGGTTTATTAGTACCGATCGACTGGGAATTGGTGAGCCGCCATCAGGCGACGATCCGGCGGGTGGGTACAGATTACTATATCCATGATGGCGACGGACATACCCCCAGCAGCAATCGGTTGTTTATCAACAATCGGTTAATTTCGCCCCAGGAAGGCTATCGGCTTCAGCCGAACGAAGAATTGCGGATCGGTCAAAATCCGCAAAATTATGCAACGTTAATTTTTATCGATCCCGCCAACGTGCAGATTAAAACTGCGCTGACCAAAACCGAGATTCCGCTGGCTCAAGGGCAAAAAATCCGGCTCGGACGCAGTGACGATAATGATTTTGTGTTAGATGTCCCGACGGTTTCACGATATCACGCCGCACTCTCGCGTACGCCTTCAGGCGACTATGCGATCGAAAACTTTAGCCCGAATGGGGTATTTGTCGATCGCCAGCAAATAGATAAAACGGCTCCGATGTCGATCGGTAGTATCTTGCAAATCGGCCCTTATACCTTCGTGCTGCGCGCTGATGCGCTGGCAATTGTCGATCGCGGTGAAAATATTCGGCTCGATGTCGATCGGGTGACTAAAGTTGTCAAACTCAAAGATCGCCAGCATTTATGTCTGCTCAATGATGTCAATTTGGCGATCGAACCGGGTCAACTGGTTGCATTGGTGGGGGGGAGCGGCGCGGGTAAATCGACGCTGATGAAGACGCTGCTAGGCATCGAACAGCCGACAGCAGGGATGGTTTATCTCAATGGCGATAACCTGGTTAACAACTTTAATATTTATCGCAATACGATCGGCTACGTCCCCCAAAGCGATATCGTGCATACCAACCTGACTGTTAGGGAAGTCTTGTATTATGCCGCCCAAATGAGGCTCCCACCCGATACCGACATCGAAGCGACGATCGTTAAAACCTTGGGGCAAATCGAGCTAGAACAACGCCAGCACAGTTTAGTCAAAAACCTCAGCGGCGGACAACTCAAGCGCGTCAGCATCGGGGTAGAACTCTTAGCCGATCCTAAATTATTCTTCTTAGACGAGCCGACTTCCGGGCTAGATCCGGGGTTGGACAAAAAAATGATGCAGTTGCTCCGCCAACTTGCCGATCGCGGACGGACGGTAATTGTGGTGACTCATGCGACGAGTAATATTAATTTATGCGATCGGGTCGCTTTTATGGGCTTAGGCGGAAATTTATGTTATTTCGGCCCTCCAGATATCGCTAATGACTTTTTTCAGGTACCCAGTCAGGATTTTGCCGATATTTACATTCAGCTCGAAACTGCCAATGCTTGTGTGGATACCGCCACTAAATTCCAAGCTTCAGAATACTATCAAAGTTATGTCAAAGAGCGGCTGAGTTTGCCCACTAGTCCGATCGACAACCATCGTGCGACGCTCCCACCGCCAACCCGGATTAAGCAGTCGTTTTTCAAGCAGTTACAAATTCTCACTCATCGCTATATCCAACTACTACAGCGCGATCCGGTCTATTTAGGGCTATCTTTATTAACAGCCCCGATCGGGATTTTATTGGTCTGGTTGGCAACTAAAGATACATTGCAAGATCCTAGTAAAGTCTTTGATGTGGCGACTAATCCCTTCTTGACACCGTTTACAGGTTCGCCCAGTATCAATCGAGCGGGAATGGCACTCAAAATCTTGTTTGTATTCACCTGTGCTAACGTGTGGGTGGGACTGGCAAGTTCGCTTCAGGAGATTATTAAGGAATCGGCAATTTATCTCCGCGAACGCTTGGTAAATCTGGGCTTGTTCGCTTACATCAGCTCGAAATTAGTGACATTAGGCGGTTTAGCGATCGCCCAAACCCTGCTAATTAGCGCGATCGTGTTGATTTGTTTCAAACATCCCGAATCAGTTGCCGAACTCAGCCCGCTCAACTGGTATTTAGGACTGATTATCACCACCTTCTTGAGCATTTTAGACGCGATTTGTCTGGGGTTGATGGTTTCTGCCAGCGTCAAAAACAGCTCTCAAGCCAATAGTGCGTTACCTTTATTACTGTTACCCCAAATTATCTTTGCTGGGGTGTTATTCGGGCTAGATAAGGTGGCTGTAGGTAAGTTTATCTCCTGGCTGACCATCAGTAGGTGGTCGATCGGTGCTTACGGTACGCTCATCGACCTCAATGTGCTAATTCCCACGAGCAAAAATGATGCCGGGATCGATTTTTCCCAAGTGATGAAGGCTTCTGATGTCTATGACACGACTTGGAAAAATTTGGGCTTAAATTGGGGAATGTTGCTCCTTCAGAGTGTTGTCTACATTGCGATCGCCATTTGGCTCCTCAAGCGCAAAGATTTACTCAAGTCCCCCAAACGCCAAACCCCCAGCAAGAAAGTCAGTTGAACGTTGAAATATTGCCCAGACAGCTCGATCGTTAAGGCTATACATATTATTGCTCTCCACACGCATAACCCTGACTAGTTAGCCCAAAGAATTCTAAATACACCCCCCACACAGCTCTTACTCCTTACTTCCTACTCCTTACTTCTTACTCCTTACTCCCTCCTCCCCACATGGACATCTACTGCACTCGTCCCCGTTGCGAACAACCACTAAATTCGTTTTCCGATTTAGACGATCGCCAGCTCCTGAAAACCGTCAATCAACGGCACTGCGCGAATTGTGGGATGCCCTTAATTTTAGATGGTAGATATCTCCCGTCTAAAATATTGCAACAGGGGGGATTGGGTGTAGCATTTCTGGGCTGCGATCGCCGTACGCCGGGACTCAGACAGTGCGTTATCAAGCAATTGCAGCTCAACCCCAGCTTTAATACCGCCCAACTCGAAACCGCCACGACGCTGTTTCATCGCGAAGCCGAAGTGCTAGAGAAATTAGGCGAACATCCGCAAATTCCGCGTCTGTTCGCCTTTTTAGAAATGACCGCATCGGCTTCGCCACCCTATAGCCAGCAAAAGTTTTTCTATTTAGTCCAAGAGTATATCGAGGGCAAAAATCTTCAAACAGAATTGGCAATTAAAGGGCGGTTTACCGAGCCAGAGGTAATTTCGGTATTGCGGGAAGTTGCCAAAATTTTAGAATTCATTCACTTTAAAGGCTCCATTCACCGCGATATTAAGCCCTCGAATATCATGCGCGACTTGCAGGGGCAAATTTATTTAATCGATTTTGGAGCTGTCAAACAAATCGTTGCCGAGACAGCACGGGCGAGTGGGGGATCGCTGACATGCGTATTTACGCCCGAATACGCACCCTGGGAGCAACGTCAGGGACAGGCGATTTATCCCTCATCCGATCTGTATGCCCTTGCCGTTACTTGCCTGAATTTGCTCACGGGTAGAGCACCGCAAGATTTATTAAATACCGATACTAATGAGTGGAAATGGCGCACGCCAGATTTACAAGTCAGCGATGCCTTGGCAGAGATTTTGGATAAGATGCTCCGCAGTCTGCCCTCAGAAAGATTTCAGTCAGCTAGAGATGTATTGGAGACGATCGAACAGACTTGGGGTATTCCGGTATTGAGTATGCCGTTCTCGAATATGCCAAATGTGAATAGCACGCCGCTGGCGAGTACGTTGCTGTTGGGTACCTTTGAAGAGTCGCGCCCTGTCAGCGAAATTATGCCGCACCATCATGAAAATGGTGCCACCACAGTCGAAAATTATCCGCTCCAGCCAGACGAAGCACCGCTCCAAATTTATAACTCCCAGATCGAAGCAGCACCGATCGCCACCAAAAAACCGTGGCTGAAAATTGGCGCGATCGCGGCGGTGTTGGGTTTAGGTGCCTTCATCCTCGGCAAAATCTGGCAGCCTAATGCCAACTCGTCACTAAATGCCGCACTTTCCCGCACCAGTAGCACTGGAGATCGACTTTTACTCACCGTAGAAGGCAGTAAAGATACAGATCGATTTAAGAATCTCAAACAGGCAGGAATTTTAGCACTGACTAATAAAAAGTATGACGAAGCAATTACTAATTTCCAAGCAGCTTTAAATTTAAACCCCAATTCTCCCGAAACGCGGATTTATCTAAATAACGCCCTAATTGGCGATCGCAAAAGTTATACAATTGCCGTCTCCGCACCGATTTCGCGATCGCTCGATCGCGCTTCGGAAATGCTACGCGGTTTCGCTCAAGCGCAATCGGAAATGAATCAATCTGGCGGTGTCAACGATCCAGAAATCAAACTGCGGATCGTCGATGATAGCGACGATCCCAAAACGATCGAAAGTATCGCCACGGGGATTGCCGAGCAACCAGAAATTCTGGGCATCGTCGGACACAATCGCAACGATGTCACAATGAAAGCATCGGTAGTTTACGATCGCCAGAAAATAGCCTACATCGCCCCAATTAGCACGGCAAACGAACTTACCAGTGCCGATAAACCCTACGTATTTAGAACTAATATCAAAGGCGATGCGATCGCTCAAAAATTAGTCGATCGATTAGTAGATAAAGATCGCAAGCGCAAAGTCGCCATTTTTTACGTCCCGACAATTACTTACAACGACGAATTTAAAACTCAATTTGCGAATAAATTAACCGCTAAAGGCGGGCAAGTTGTCGGCACCTTTAAATTTTCTAACGTCTCCTCAACGGCATCGCCAACAGCATCGCCAACGCCATCCCCAACGCCCGCCAGCACATCCACTTTCGATCCCGAAGCCGCACTCTTACAAGCCAAAGCAATGGGCGCAGAAGCGATTCTCGTCCTCCCTGTCGGACGTTCCAATCGCGAGGCTCTGAAAGTGTTAAAAATCAGAGCCGAGAAATATCCCGAACTGAGCGTGTTGAGCGACACGGCTTTATACAGCGTTACTACGCTCAAAGCAGGAAGATCGGCAGCGGGATTAATTATGGGCGTACCTTGGCAAGAATCAGAAAGTTCGGTGCAATTTTCCACAGGTGCCCAACAACTATGGAATACTCAAGTTAACTGGGCGACTGCAACCTCTTATAATGCGGTTAAAGCAATGGGAATGGCTATTAAAGCCGACGATAATCCCTCGCGCACCAGCGTAATGAAAACGCTTGCCAAGAACGAATTTCCAGGTGCATCTGGGAGGTTACAATTTACCAACGGCGAACCAACCGATCGCTATATCTTAGTCCAAGTCGCCCCCACTCCACCCAATTATAAATACTCGTCTCGTACTGGATTTGATTTTGTACCGATTGAGTAGATTGAGTAAGAAGTAAGGAGTAAGGAGTAAGGAGTAAGAAGTAAGAAATATGGATTAAAAATCCCCCAGTCTCCCAGTCCCCCGTCCCCCAGTTCCCCAGTCTCCCCGTCCTCCCATCTCCGCACTCCCATCTCCCATGTCTCAATATTTACCGATCGTTGAAAGTATCGCCACTGGCACTCCCCAGCACATTGTTTATCAAAGCGATGCGGCTAAATTTGTGTCCGCTCTTTATGGTGCCCAGGCGCAACAACCGCAGATCGAAAGAATCTATAAAAACACGCGGATCGATACTCGACATTTAGCAATCGATTTACTGACAGATGAGGTAGTTAGGTTCTGCCGAGAGCCAAATAATATCAAACAGAGGATGCAATTATATGCCGAATGTGCCATTCCTTTGGCGACAGAGGTAGCGGGTAAAGCAATCGCGATCGCCGCCAAACGTGCTGAAGCCGATCGAATCGATGTGGCTAAAATTATCGAATCGATCGGATTAATTGTATTTGTCACCAGCACGGGATTTTTAGCCCCAGGTGTCGATACTAAAGTCATTGAAAATTTAGGATTGCGCCGCAATATTGCCCGCATCCCGGTGAATTTTATGGGGTGTGCGGCGGGAGTTACCGGGCTGCGAGTTGCCTGCGATTATCTCCGCGCTTATCCTCAGAGTAGGGCATTAGTTATTTGTCTGGAACTGAGTTCGATTAATTCGAGTTTTGAAGATAATCTCAATGAGATTATCATTCATAGTATTTTTGGCGATGGCTGTGCCGCAGTGGTTTTAGGTGCCTGTGCTGAAGAAAAATTAGCCACCCAAAATCGATTAATTATTAGAGATAACTTCAGCTACCTAGTCGAAGATACCGCCGATGGCATTGTATTAGATGTGAGAGATAATGGCATTACTTGTCAATTGTCGCCCCAATTACCCAGCTATATCGAATCTGGTGTCGATCCGATTATTACCAACTTTCTCAAACAACATCAGCTCACAAAAGCCGAAATCGATTTGTGGGCTGTTCATCCTGGAGGTACCAGAATTATTGAGAAAGTGCAGCGTTCCCTAGAACTCAGCGACGATCGCGTTGCCGATAGTTGGGAAATACTACGAGAATATGGCAATATGCTCAGTTGTGCGGTAATATTTGTCATCGAGCGAATGCTAATTAGGATCGATGCCAATGGTGGTAATAACGATCGCCAGCAGCAATCTCATAGTAGTGACGATCCGCCCAAATCGAGCGATCCCTTAACTGGAATTGCTTTTTCCTTTTCGCCCGGTGTTGGCATCGAAGGTCTATTATTTCAAAAATATTAAATTATAGACTTCCTGAAAAAGTAAAACACAATCTTTCTTAATATTATTTTTATCTAAAATACCCCCTATTCCCTGTCTTGAAAAGGTGCTTTACTTGGGGGAACCCCAAGAACGCACTTTTCGCTATTCCCTATTCCCTATCCCCTAAAAATATGGCTCCCGAACATCAAACCGAACTACTCAATCCGATTGATAAACAACTGTTAACCGAACGAGAATTACCGCCCCATCCCCCCGCTGGAAGACCGCCGAGCGAACGCGAACTGCCCCCGCATCCGCCCGCTGGTAGACCTCCAGCCGATCGACAACTTCCCCCCCATCCACCCGCCACACAACCCCTTAACGAGCCAGCATTCCCCCGACCTGAAGCCGATCGAAAACCTCTAGACGAGCATGAAGCTCCACCCCATCCACCCGACGGACAACCATTAGCAAATGTCTGGATTTATGAAGGTGTCGCTTACGATTTGACCGAGTTTATTGGCAAACATCCCGGCGGACAATTTTTTATCGGACGTACTAAAAATCGCGACATCACCACGATCGTTAATATCTTTCACTCTAACCCCGAAAAAGTCAAAAGAATCATTCAAAAATACGCCCTCGATCGCGAAGCTAGACC
>NZ_JANYJC010000371.1 GCF_025361915.1 Chamaesiphon sp. GL140_3_metabinner_50 | reverse complement strand
TGACTGGTGTTGTAAGGCGTGTTTGCCGCCATGTAGGTCGGGTGCTTGGTTTCGGGATAGATGCCGATTTTTTTACCTGTATCGGCTTCGTATTTTTTCACCAAGGCGATGATTTCGTCCAGCGTGGCAACTTGGTAAACGCCATCGAAAGTATGATTGCGGAACGATAACCGTTCGACAGCGCGAATTGTCTTAATTTCAGCAAGGGTAAAGTCTTCAGCAAACCAGCCAGTAACGTTAGTACCGTCGAGGTTTTTGGTCTTCTTGCGATCGGCAAATTCTGGTCTTTGATACACATCGGTAGTCGTATCGCCGCTAACTGTACCGTCGGCATTTAGACTAGCTAGAAATGGCTCGTGACGGGCAATCAGGACACCATCTTTGGTCACTACCAAGTCTGGCTCGATAAAATCTGCACCACGCTCGATCGCTAGTTGATAAGAAGCTAGCGTTTCTTCAGGACGTTCGCCAGCCGCGCCGCGATGTCCGATGACGATCGGCGGTTTGCCAGTGAGGGTGTTAAATTTGTTGTAATTAGGCGTGGCAACTGGAGCGTCTAAGAGCTTACCAGTCGAGTCAAAGTGCAGGGTATAAGGCCCAAATTCTTCACCAATCCAGATCGAACCATCTTTGGCAATGTTAAAAGATTCGATATCGAAGTCCGCACCAGTTAATAAGCGATCGGTAGTAGTATTATTGACGATCGAGAATCCAGCTTTTTTATCGGGATCTGCTAACTGAATAAAGTTACCAACTTTGACAGTACCATCGCCACCCAAACCTTGAAAACTGGGATTTACTTTGTAAATCCGCAACAAAAAATCATTACTATTAGCCTTGGTACCATAGCCATTGTCTGGCATAAACCAGTAATTACCATAGATATCGGCAAACTGAACTGCGCTAAAACCCTGGACTGGTTGACTACTGAAGGGAACTGTCCGACCGTTGGTACCTGTGATTAATTTACCAGATGGTGGGCCGGGAGCAAATGTATCGGCAGGAAGTGATGCGAAGCCTTTTAATGCAGTCATAGTCAGTTTGATGTGTTTTCTATGAGGATAATTAGAATGCTAATAACAACACGATCGGGGTTTACTAATGCGATCGGACAATAATTGCTATTTCACCATATCAGTCGGAGGTTAAGGCTTAGTTATTTATAGGTATCAATTTTTACAGTTTTTAGATATTTGTCGATCGGATATGATGTGATGATTTACACGTATTTAAGATAAATTAACAATAAAAACACCCAAATAAACACCCGAATCTAGAGATGTTTGTTTGAGAGGATGTCTGCAAAAGTTTTTGATGTGGATCGTGGATCTAAATCCCCCTTCCTAAGCTACCGTGCATACGCAAGTTCACTAGACTTGGTTTCGAGGTGGTTTAGCCCCCCAGTTCTATAATGCAATTGAATTGACACCCAATTAACGCTTAACCGTCATCGCCGAGCCACCACCCCTGCGGATTGGCTCGGCTGCTGCCGTAATTCGACCATTTGGGGCGATCGAAATCCCCGTCGCCGCACCAATTTCGGGAACTGGTTCTAAAACGTGTCCCAGCGCGATTAAGCCCTTACCTACATCCGTCTTTTCAAACCCGCTATCGACCTGCGTAACACCGCCATTACGTTGGGAAATCCGAGGAGCCGCGATCGCGTCTGCTAAAGACATCCCAAAGTCCATCCGGTTAAACCCAATTCCTAATGCAGTAGTGATGATAGTCGAACCTCCTGGCGAACCATAGGCGGTGATGTTGCCACTAGGTTCAAAAGTAATAGTAGGTGATAGACTGCTGCGCGGGCGTTTGCCCGGTTCGGGACGATTGGGATGATTTGGGGTCAGATCGAAGTCGGTAAGTTCGTTGTTGAGGATAAAACCGTAGCCAGGGACGACGATCCCCGAACCGCCGATTTGTTCTAAGGTGGAGGTGTAGGAAACGATATTGCCAAATCGATCGACTACGGTGAGATGGGTAGTGGAATTATCATGCGGTTGGTTAGTTTTCAGTGGGGGATCTACCGTTGTCAGACTCACACTCGCCTCATTTTGAAATGGCAGGGGATTGCCAGGAAGTGCCCGAAAATCCTTGCCCGGTGCTCGATCTCCAATTAACTGCCGCCGATTTTTGGCGAATTCTCGACTTAATAACCCTGTGAGTGGCACTTTGACATATTTGGGATCGCCGATAAATCGATCGCGATCGGCAAATGCCAGCCGTTGGGCTTCAATAATTGAATGCCATGCTTTGACGCGATCTAATTTCGGCAGATTGAAGTCAGCCACGATATTCATCACTTCTTTGCCAGTGGTGCCACCGCTACTGGGCAATCCCATACTGTAAATTTTGTAGCCGCGATACTTGGTGAAGATCGGCGTGCCCAACTGTACCTGATATCGCCCTAAATCTGCCATCGTCATCCCCCCTGGAATCACTCGAAAAGATGGCTTGGCGATCGTCGGCGGATGTTGGACTGTCTCGATCGTGGCTTGACCCAATTTGCCCTGATAGAACCCCTGCACGCCTTGTGACGACATCATTTGATAGGTTTTGGCTAAATCGGGGTTTTTAAAAATAGAACCGACTACTGGCGGTTTTCCATTGGGTAAATAGAGGGCGGTGGTTGAGGTAAACGCAGCAAATCTTGCTTGGTTTGTCTGGACTTGACTGGCAAAGGTGGCATCGACTTTGAAGCCTGTTTTCGCCAGATCGATCGCTGGACGTAGTGCCGCCTTCAGTTGCCAAGTGCCATAGCGGCGTAGAGCCTCCGACCATGCTAGCGGTGTGCCTGGAACCCCGACGGCGGCACCATTACTGATGCGATTGGGGAAAAAGGTGAGATTTTCGCCTTTGGAATTATCGGGATCTTGAAAGAGGTTAATATTGGCAGTAGCAGGTGCTTCCTCCCGTCCGTCTATAGTAATAATCCGATTTTTAGCTTTGAGATAAATCATCATAAATCCACCCCCACCAATCCCCGTCGAGAAAGGATCGGTGACACCTAAAGCTGCGGTAGTTGCCACTGCCGCATCGATCGCATTACCACCCGCTTTGAGGACATTAATGCCGATTTTAGTGGCATCTCGATCGACCGAAGCCACTGCCCCACCGTGCCCTTGAGCGATTGCTGGATTCGGCGGCACGAAGGATAGTGCGGGCAAGTTGGCGAAAATGAAGAAGGCGAGCGTTAAGCTGACAAAGATGCTGCGTTTCATCGGTTTACCCTAATTTCTTGAATAAGAACTACATATATTCACACCTCCCAATCTGAATGTATATACAGAAGTTATTTTATTTGCTAGAAACTTTAGACGGTGGGGTAGATCTAGAGGTTTATGCAAAGCTGGTAGCTGCAATTAATAACTTGCTGCCAGAACAGCGGTGGTGCCGCAAACACACCTAATTAAAGTAAATTAAAGGTAAATCTAGAATGGTGTTATCGTGTTTCCATAATTTTCTTGATGGTCGGTAATGCCGCCTGAATCCCCTCTGGAGTCGGTGCAGTTTGTCGAAAATTTTTGTGTTGTGACAATCGGTGGCGTAGCCTCTCCGAAAGGAGAATCGATCCAATCATTCAGCCCAGGATAAGGATCTAACGAAATACCAAACATCGAGGCGGAAGGAACCAGCATACCCGCTACAATATCGGCAGTTGTAAATGTGTCTCCAGTGAAGTAGGGGCGATTGCCGAACAGCTTGCTGTCTGCGCCAGCAATCGTATCTTCAAAGAATTGTAAATTTGACATTTACTAACGGCATAGTTTTTCTCCAGTTTGTAATTTTGATTTAAAGAGTAAAATATAAAATACGATCGTCCGTGCTTTTATTCTATCTCGATATTGAGAGACGATTATTCACCGATAAACTCCAGCAACTCTAAGCGATTACCAAACGGGTCGAACGCATAAGCCTGACGATAACTTCTAATCCCTTCACCAATCGAAATTTTATATCCGGCGACCTCACACCGATCGATAAGTTCGTCTAAACCTTCAACCAACAATCCCGGATGAGCTTTCGTCGCTGGGCAAAAATTCCAATCGACTCCCAAATGAAGCTTCAAGTCACCTTGCTCGAACCAAACGCCGCCCCGCTGGACTAAGTGTTCGGGTTTTGGCTGTTCGCTAAGTCCCAGAATTTCCCCATAAAACATTCTGGCTAAATCTTCGCTATGTGGCGGAATTGCGAGTTGAACGTGGTCGATCCCATAAACTCTCATGTGCTGACTCTCGATCTCTAGGTCATACCTCAATGACTAGGCTACACTAACGCGCCTAATGAGGTCAAAGTAGGTGTTTGAGCGATCGTCAATTCCGTTGCACCCCGAACATTCATATCTTCATACAATCGATCGATTTCACCCATGTTGCCCTTCCATCTTGAAAGACTAAAAAGCCAGGATTGCTCGCATCGATCGAAAGGTTGCCACCTTTGAGCCTTTCGCCTACTCATTTTCTCATTGAAGTTAGACCGTAAAAGTGCATTACTAAAGAGTAGTTTAAAGAAACCTTGATGAAGGAGATACCTGTGAATAAAGTTGCCGTATTTGGTAATGCTGGAGGTGGGAAGTCTACTCTGAGTAAACATTTAGCAGAAATGACAGGTTTACCCATGGTCGCGTTAGACCTTTTGAAGTATAAACCTGGCGGTGGCGAAGTTCCCGATGAAGAATATAAAACTGCTCACGATCGACTCCTCCAGCAAGACCAGTGGATAATTGATGGATATGGATCGTTGGATACGGTATGGGAACGACTGGAAGTTGCAGACACCCTAGTCTATGTGGATATGCCAGTTCTTCAGCACTATTGGTGGGTAACGAAGCGATTCTTGAAAGGCTTTCTAGTTCCACCAGAAAACTGGCCTGAGAATAGTCCGCTCTTGAAGGGTACGTTAAACAGTTATTATACGGTTTGGCTGTGCAATAAGAAGCTCACTCCAAAGTACCGAGAGTACGTGCATAAAGCTAAAGAAACCAAGCGAGTTTATCATCTTGAGTCTCCTAAACATGTGAAAGAGTTCTACCGAGCTGTCAAACTAGAACTCGCAAAATAAAGGTTACTTGTGGTGCCCAAAAACGCTCAAAGAGTGCTTTGCCATTCTGAAACTGCCCAGGAGGTTATCGACAGTACCTCTTCCAGCTAACACATCATGGCAGCGGACGGTCGAAAGCCGCTGGTGCTGAGTTCGAGGTTATTTGCCGCCGCTGCATTTTGCCGTTATGCAGAATTACGATCGAGCAATTCCTTTGACGGGGATGTAACATAGCCATCTCTAACTGAGGATCGCTCTCAAAGATCTCAAATGGGTTCTATAAGGGGAGGGCTGGGGTGGGGTAACACAGACTACGCGTTGGTTGGGTTTCATTCTTCAACCCAACGCGCTCACTTGGATTACATAACAGTAAAACTAGTATTAGTCAAAGCCGGATTGCCGACGAATTGTGCGATTCGGACTTGAGCCGCACCAATACCACTACCATCCGCATCAAAGAATAACGCACCAGAGTTATTGTTGTAGATAAACCGCTGGCTGGCTGTGGATGCTGACGATCCGATGCCAAATCGAGTGACATCGAGAACGCCCAAGGCATCGGTACCGAAGGTAGTATTACCGCCAAACCCAGTGCGGGAAATGCTCAAGCGATCGATCCCAACTTCAAAATCGTTGATTTTATCGATGCCTTCGGTGGCATTATTAAAGCCAAACACATCGTTACCAGCACCGCCAAACAGGAGATCGACTCCCGCGCCGCCAAAAATGGTGTCATTGCCAGCACCGCCATTAATGGTGTCATTCCCGGCGAAACCGAAGATGAGATCGTCCCCACTCGTCCCGACGAGATTGTCGGCATTGGCAGTGCCGTTAATCGTGTTAACGAGGTTAAATCGCGCCAAGCTCGGACCGTGGTCGCTATCTTGGTTGTTGACTGGATCGATCTGGCGGTATTGATAAGTCGGCCCACCTGCGACGAATACTGGCATTAATGAGGGTTTGATAAGTGATAGTCGCATCGACAATGCCAGTATTCGTCGCGCCGTTATTATCTTGAATTTCTTCGATCGCGAGAATATCTGGCGATCCAAGATTGGTGACGATCCGATTTGCTAAGTTATTAAACTGGGTCGCACCGTCGCTAGGATCGAGATTTTGAACGTTGAAAGTTCCGACTCTCAGGTTGGTATTAATGCGGGTTAAGGTGGTAACTTCTTTGGTTAAAGTACCGGGATTGCTGACGGTGAGGGCAGTTGGCAACACTTCAAGGTAAATAGGATGTATTCGTGCTGTTGAGATTGGTAGTGCCACTGGTAATAAAGCCGCCTGTAGACGCAACATTGATGCCAAATAGTAAAGAGTCACCATTAGCCGCATTCCACGTTGTCTGGGCACCAGTCGTCGCAAATGGCGAACTAGCCGACACCATTCCGTCACTACGCTGATAGACAAAAATCTGGTCGCCGCTTCCAGAAATACCATTCAAGCCAGCACTACTAACCACACCAGCATCGGCGGTAGAGGGTGGATTATTCGGGAACGAAAGTACCACGACAGTCCCGGCGGGAACGTTGCTAGTTGCCGTCCAGACAGCAAAATTCTCACTCCCACGCCAACTACCAGGCGTATTCGGCTGCTGGTAAGATGCATCGGTAAAACCCAGCATCGTGCCAGCATCTAAGTCTTTAAACGTCACAAATGCCACGCCATCGGGCGTACTCGATCGAAAACCAAGAATCGCAACATCGCCTGGAGTTAGAGCTGTAGCCATGATTATTTATGTGGGGGATGGGGGGACGCACACGCGATCCAATTCAGCCGATCGGTACAGATTAAAATCGCTCTTTAGAGAGAGAACTATGGATCGATCGAGCTACTTTAAATCAAAATTTTAGACTTGTTTAAGATTTATAATTTCGGCTGTTTGCCTAAGATGATTTCTGGGAATAACGATTCCTTTATATTGTCTGAACTACGATTAGTAATGATTGAATGATGGACTTTGATGAACCACTATCCGACAATCATATAGCAACCGCCAAGGCGATTCGGACAATAACAATAGTGCTAGCTACAAACCCGACTTTTCCAAAAAGTCGGGTTTGTGTCCTAACCGATATAGCGGCTGCTATAGTCTATCTGTCGATCGGGAAAATCATAGTTCAGACGGTATGTTCTCGATCGTGAATCACCTGAAGACGATCGCGATCGGAATGCACAGCATATAATAGCCGATTCAATCGCTTATGTTCGCGTAAATATGGATACACCTTCATAAAATCTACAGAATTTGAATCTTGGCATAAATTGGGGTGCGATCGGCCGATCGACAGTATTTAAAAGCCGCCGAAATCTTCAGTTTAATTACCAAATTTTTAATTGAATCTTAATCAAACGTTAATCTAATGATGTGCGTTATTTAACATGGCAATCTGTGTTTAGATGTTAATATTTGTTTGGAAATAACAAGTATTGAGTGAGTACTCACAATCTATTAGTGTAACTGAAGAAATTTTGCCCGAACAAACACCAATGTGTTACTTAGGATTCTTAATTTTCCCAATCGTTACCATAGTTATTTGTCTAAGTTCGTTGTTCTACTAACCGAGTCAATCTCACCTATACACAGGAAAGTGAAATCCGATGGCTAAGAATACAATCATCATGATCGGCGATGGTATGGGCTGGGAAATGACCCGCGCAGCGGACATTTACAAGCAAATCCAAAGCGCGAAAGCGACCAACAGCACTATTAACGGTAAAGCCGTTACCGATCCTACGCTCAGTCTCAGTGATTTCTATACGTCCGGTAAAGGTACCGGACTGAACATGCAAACGCTGACAAACTATACGATCTCGACTACTTACGCGACGACTGTGCCAGTATCAGTTATCGACCCCACAACTGGTAAGTACGTGCCAGGTAACGTCTACAGCAATGGTCAACCAGCGATCTTGGGTAACACTGCTCTACCAACCTACGATGCTACTGGAAAAGTCATTAACCCAGGCACTGTAACCAACCAAACTTATCCAGATATTCCTGGCTTTGTCTTCAACCCAACTTTCAACCCTGGTACGACCCCTACTGGTGGCGCGAAGGTGAGTGATGGTGTGGTTGGTAACTTAGTCGGTTACGATCCCGCCAGAGGTGGTGCGGCTCCCTGGATCAAACCTAGCGATAGTGCTTATCTAAAGTACAGTTATCCCGACTCTGCCAATACTGCAACCACGCTCTACACTGGCGTTAAGACCTACAACGGCGCAGTCGGCGTAGACATCTTTGAAAATCCGTTGCAGGGCATCCTGGCGACTGCTGCTCTCCAAGGTAAATCGACCGGACTAGTAACTTCGGTACCGATCGATCACGCAACTCCAGCCGCAGCAGCAGCCAACGTCAACAACCGCAACAAATATGATGGCCCGACCATCGACTATATTCTCCAGCAAGAACTTCGGACTTATCAGCCCACCGTATTATTAGGTGGCGGTCACCCCTTATCTTTTCCTGCCGATCCGTTACCAGTAGGTGTCGAACCCAATACCGACAACACCTACATCACTCCAGCAACTTACAACAAGCTCGTCGCCAATCCTAACAATAACGAGTATGGCTATACGTTCTTGGAGCGCGGCACGGATGCAGCTACCAAATTAGCGGCGGCGGCTACTGCGATCGACCCGAATACTGGTGGTCGTCTGCTGGGTCTCTATGGCGCGCGCGGTCAAAATGGTAACTTGCCTGTCAGTTCTGCCAATGGAGACTACAGTACCACTGGTTTGGATATGTTCAGTGTCAATACTTCCAAAGGATTGAAGCAAGACATCATTCGCCCCCTAGCAACTGATAAAGCAACTGGCAAAGTGCTGGAGACAGACGCGCAGTTTATCGCGACTGAGCGCAACCAAAACCCCACTCTCGACGATCTGACTAAAGCGGCACTGAACGTATTGGGCAAGGATAAAGACGGGATGTGGCTGATGATTGAGGGTGGCGATATTGACTGGTCGGCTCATGATAACAACATGGACAACCTGATCGGTACCACGCTGGACTTTGACAAATCAGTGGGATCGGTGATTGCTTGGATTAATGCAAATGGTGGCTGGGCGGATAACGAACTGATCGTCACTGCCGACCACGACCACTATCTGACACTTAATGACAACTTCCCCGCGATCGTCAGCAGAGCTACAGATGGTACCAACGGTATTAGCTCCCTGACTACCGACAACACAATCGCTGGTTCCGGTCAAGAATGGGGCAACAGCACCACTGACAAATACGACTGGGGCAACCACTCCAACCGTCCCGTCCCGGTCTATTACCAAGGTCTTGAATCTTCGGTACTTACCAACTCGGTCGGTACGCCATTTACTCAGTATGGTGTCCAAGTACCAGGCATTGCTGGTTTTGTAGATCAGACAAATATCTATCAAACCATGCTGGCATCGGTTACTGAGACTGCTCAGAAAAAATTGGTTGCTGGAAGTGTTGGTAACGATAACTTGATTGCTACTGTTGGTGCGACTGGAATCGATGGTGTCGATGACACGATCTTTACTGGTGCTGGTAATGACAAGGTTGATTTTACTTTCAACTCCAATTCCCGCAACAACTACGTTGATGCTGGTAAAGGTGATGATGCGATCTTCGTCAGCCGGAACGATCGGGTGTTTGGTGGCGAAGGTAACGACCTGTTCTACGCTGCTGATGGCAGTGGCAATAACCGGATGTCCGGTGGTGCTGGCGATGATATCTTCTACCTCGGAGCCAACGATTATGCGCTCGGTGGCGATGGTAATGACAAATTCTACGTCGGTAGCGGCGGCGGTAACACCATCTCTGGTGGTGCAGGTGCCGACCAGTTCTGGATTGCAACTGCTCAGATTCCTAGTGAGGCTAACACGATCGTCGATTTCCAAATCGGTACCGATGTCATCGGCATCGCAGGCTCCAAGAGTCTGGGTATCAGTGCTAGCACGCTGAAATTGACTCAAGCTGGTGGCGATACTAATATCGATTTTGGTGGTAAAACCTTGGCAATATTGACGGGTATTCAAGCTACTAGTTTGAGTACTAGCAATGCTAGCCAATTCGTATTTGCTTAATTTCCAACGGTGTCATCTCCCAAGGTAGGGGCGATTTACATGCCCCTACCTTGTCCCGATTTAATCTCTATCCTTTATCCTCTAAATCAATGGCGACAATTAACGGCACAGCTAACAATGATGTACTATTCATTGGCAAAGGCAGAAGCAACGACACCTTGCTCGGTTTAGCCGGAAATGATTACTTAGATGCCCTACCGGGAGCAGGAAATAATATTCTCCGTGGCGGCGAAGGCAACGACGAGCTGTATGCTTACACCAACGACATGCTCTACGGCGATGCAGGTAACGATACCCTCACATCCGATGGTAATGGCTCTAACACCCTTTCTGGTGGCGATGGTGACGATATTATTTATGCCGATCGCAATGATACCGTTTTTGGCGATGCAGGCGATGACAAGATTTATGGTGGACAGGGTGGCAATACAATTACGAGTGGCACTGGTAAGGATGTAATTTGGATTGCCAATGTCGATGTCCCCGCTACTCCGAATACGATTACAGATTTCGATCGCTTAAACGACACGATTAGAGTTAACCTCGCTGGCGTTACCCAATTTAGCGACTTAACTATTGCCAAATCCGGCACCGATGCCACGATTAGTTTTGGCACGCAACAACTAGCACTACTCAAAAATACCGCTCCAGGTAGCCTCAATAGCAATACTGTCGCCGTCACTCCTACCGCACCCAATAATGCCGGGAGTAATGTGACGAGCTATGAATTTACCAACCTGCCCAAACTGGGTACCACTTCCAAAGGGCAAGATCTTTTCCTCGGTGGTTTCTCTGGCTTATATTTTCAAGGGATTGCCGCCAATGGTAACTTGAAGTTTATCACCAATACCGATCGCGGCCCAAACGGCGATCCGACTGGTGCCAATCGTCCCTTCTTCTTACCTAATTTTCAACCCGAAATCGTCAGTTTTGAACTCAATCGCACGTCTGGCGAGATGAATATTACCAAGCGCACGGGCTTATTTAGAGCCGATGGTAAAACACCCCTCACCGGATTGCCCAACCTCCAAGCGGGGGCGAATGGTTTAGCCTACACCGATGAAATTGGAGTCGATCTCGATGGCAAGGTTTTAGCCAACGATCCGCTCGGCGCAGATGTCGAAGGCATCGTCATCGGCTCTGATGGTAATTACTGGCTGGTAGACGAATATCGTCCCTCGATTTACCAATTCGACACCAATGGTAAACTGCTCGACAGGTTTATCCCCAAAGGTACCGCCACAGCACCCGCAATCGACTTCCCCGCTGGAACATTTGGCACCGAAGTATTACCCGAAGTCTACGCTCAACGCCGCAGCAATCGGGGCTTTGAAGCACTCGCGATCGAAGGTACCAAGCTTTACGCTTTCATGCAAAGTCCGATCGATAATCCAGATAACGCTGGCGATACGGTGTCTAGAGCGTCTCGCACCGTCCGCATTTTAGAATTCGACACCGCAACTAAAGCCGTCACGGGTGAATATCTCTATCTACTCGACGATATTACAGGTACTGGTAACGCCAAAACCGACAAACTCGGCGATGCTGTCTCCCTCGGCGGCGGTAAATTTGCAGTTGTCGAACGTGACGATTTGGCGACAACTGCATCAAATAAACTCATCTATCAAATCGATCTCGCAGCAGCGACTAATATTAACAACCCCGCCAACTTTAGTTTACCTGCTGGTAAAACGATCGAACAACTCACCCCCGCCGAATTAACCACCGCCAAAATTGCCCCCGTCAGCAAAAGCCTCATCGCCAATGCAGCAAAATTGGGCTACACCGGAGTCGAAAAACTTGAAGGTTTGGCATTAGTCGCCCCCAATACCCTCGCCTTAATTAATGACAACGATTTTAACGTCGCGCCTGGGAGCAAGGTACCCGAAAAATTAGGGCTGCTAGAATTATCGAAAGATCTCCCCGTCACAGGAATTATTAGCACCAAAATCATCACCGCTACCGATTCGGCAGATTTATTGCTCGGTATCAAAGAAACCAATACCAGAATTATCGGCGATCGTCGCAATAATATCATCGATGCGAGTATTGCTGGCGGGCGCAACCAGATTTATGCTGGCGATGGTAATGACGAGCTGTATGCTTATCAAAACGATCGACTCTACGGTGAAGGTGGCAACGATATCCTTGATGCTAGCCAAGGTAAAGGCGGCAACTTCTTAGATGGCGGTAGTGGTGACGATCGATTATTTGCAGGTACCAATGATACGCTCTTTGGTGGCGATGGTGACGATAGCTTATTTGCTGGCTTAGGTGGGAACACGCTCACAGGCGGTAATGGACGGGATATTTTCTTCCTCGCGCTGGCATCTTTACCCACGAAAGCAAATATTATTACCGACTTTAAAGCGGGTACCGATACGCTCAAAATCGCTGGCATCCCTGGCATTGGCGACGATCTTACCAAGCTAACTGCGACGATCCAAGGTAGCGATACGTTGCTTAAAGCGGGGACTGTCGATCTAGCCTTACTCAAAGGAATTCAGGCAAATTCGATCGCCGATATCTTAAATCCCCCATCAATTCCCACCTCACCCACGAATCCTACCAATCCTACTTCACCCACGTCACCGACTGGCATTACTACTAACAAAAACTTATTTATTACCGATGCGATAACCAAAGGCTTGAGCGTCAATGCTGTCAGTCAGAAAGCTGGTAGTAAAGTTAATGAAATTGGCTTTTTTGCTGTTGACGATCTGACTGGTAAAATTGGTGGCATCGCTCCTGGTGCAGCCGGGTATCTAAAATTAGTAGCCGACACAGCCAAGCCAATTTTCGCTACTTTAAATGGTAGTTTTTTCAATACAGCTCGACGAGAAGTTAGCTTAGATGCTAATAAAACGTATCAATTCTTTCAGATTCAAGATGGATCGATATCCGATCTGCAACAACAGATTACCAGCGGTAAAACGCCGACTAATCTCTTATTCGCACTCCCCGATCCTAGTGGAAATAGTCCATTTAAAGTTACTAGTAATAGTAATAATGATGGCTACCAAATCTCAATCAATAATGACGAACTAAGCTTAAATGTGTCCAAACTTGCGGGTGCGACACCGAATATTCCGATCGGTGCCAAGTCCCAAAGTCTACCCCAAGGACGCATCATCGATTTATCTGAATATACTGGTAAAACACTCAAAGCCGATATCTCAACCACAAGTGATGCAGGCTATAACAATAACATTGCTTTCTACGCAGTCGAAGATACCGTTTTAGGCACGATTAAACTAGCTAACGGTAGTATTGTTAAACCGAGCGATACCAACTATGCGATCGAAGCAATCAAAAGTGCAATCCTACAAGTAGGGAAAACCGATAGCAAGTCTAATCAAGATTTAATTGGTGGTAAAATTTACGCACCCATTCTAATTGCTCAAGGTTCGTTAACCGATTTTGCCAATTTCAATCCGACAAATAGTGGTGGCGAAAATTCGATTCATGCTTACTTTAACTATCTCGGTGCCAACCCCGATAAATTAGACCATTTCCGCTTGTTGGGGAATAATACATTTGGCGTAGAAGATATGTACGGTGGCGGCGATCGCGATTTTAATGATGTTGTTGTCAATGTCAACATCAAAGTTGTTTAGAGCCAATTTATAATTCCCGATCTGCCGATCGATACTGAGAGCTAGTCATCAGCATTAACACTCGATCGCCTTATTTACAGTACGGTCGTGTGGTATAGTGTAATTTTATGGCGATCGGTACCGACAAATCGATCGAATTGCCAAGTTGAGACAACAATCTCAGCTTGGAACCAATCGTGTGACGATCGCCTAGACGCAAGTTTAACCAGCTTTTAATATCTTGATAACCTCGGACTAGACGATCGCTGAGATAATTTGTAAAGGGTGTTACTGAGTTCGCCTCCAAATAAAAGTATCATCATGAAGACAACTGCAAACTTGCTAGACTCCAGCATTGAGACTTCAACCTTACCTCTTCGCGAACCAGAACCGCGATCGACTGCTCCAGAGTTAGACACGCCCCTCAAGCGGTTGTGTCACAATGCCATGTCTGGAGAAGAAGCTATTTCCCTATTACAGAAGTTTTGGATGCTACCCCAGTTGCAGCGAGAACTGATCCTCGATGCAGAGCTAGCAGCAATTAATTGTAGCCAAGAAGAAACTTTTGGCGCATATAAGGCTTTTTATCATAAGTATCAAATTAATTCCGATGACGATCGTGCGGCATGGTTAACTAAAAATAACTGTACTTTAGAACAGTTCGAGCATTCGATTCTCAGAACCCTCAAACTCGATCGGTTTAAGCAACAAGCTTTTGGTAATAAAGTTGAATCATATTTTTTACAACGTAAAAATCAGCTCGATCGGGCTGTATATTCACTATTACGAGTCAAAGATGCTCATTTAGCTCAAGAACTATTTTTTCGGATTCAAGATAAAGAAGCCACTTTTACAGAATTAGTCAAACAATATTCGGGCGGACAAGAAGCCGAGAATGGCGGCACGATTGGCCCCCACGAACTATCTATCCCCCACCCCACTCTCGCCCAAAAACTCAGTTCGCTCAAACCCGGACAACTAGCTCCACCATTACAAATTGCCGACTGGTTTGTCATCGTCAAACTCGAAAAATATCTCCCCGCTCAATTAGATAAAACCCTCAGAGCGCGCCTAATTGACGAACTATACGATCGCTGGCTTCAAGCAAAAATCAGTCAACTTTAGGAATTAGGTTTTAGGAATTAGGTTTTAGGTTTTAGGCTTTTTTGGAACTGCGTTTCTCACACTCCTTACTCCTTACTTCTTACTCCCATCTCCCATCTCCCATCTCCCATCTCCCATCTCCCATCTCCCATCTCCCATCTCCCATCTCCCATCTCCCATCTCCCATCT
>NZ_JANYJC010000344.1 GCF_025361915.1 Chamaesiphon sp. GL140_3_metabinner_50 | reverse complement strand
GCGCGATATCTAGGTGTTGAGGCTTTGTCTATTTTAACAGGTTTTGGGGAGATGGGAGTTCGGAGATGGGAGTTCGGAGATGGGAGTTCGGCGTTTCCATCCAAAATCCAAAACTTGTACTGAGCGTAGCCATAGCGTAGCATCTCCGCAAGGAGAAGTATCCAAAATCTCTCTAATCTAATTTACGACCTAATTGAGATAAATTTAAAACGTGACCGCCAGTGACTAAATAAACTGGATTAGCGATCGATCCAATTTTACGGGTTAACATGCCCAAGCGATCGCGAAATAATCGCCCGCTGGGGTAGGCTGGAACCACTCCCCAGCCTGTTTCTTCGGCGACGATGACGATCGTTGCCGCACTATTTGGTAGTATTTCTAGTAGCTCTTGAGTCAACTTTTCCCATTCCCCATCGGATCGATCGAGTAAATTTGCCACCCAAGTACCGAGCGAATCAATTAGTAAGCAATCCTCTGCTAGAGCCGATTCGATCGTCTTTGCCAGATGTTCGACTGCGGCTACTGTTTGCCATGTATCTGGGCGACGCTGCTGATGAAGCAAGATTCTGGTTTGCCATTCTACATCGGTGGGATCGATGGTTGCGGTGGCAATATAGGTGACAGCTTTATCTGTTTCGAGGGCAAGCTTTTCCGCCCATTCACTTTTACCAGATCTCGCCGCACCCGTAACTAAAATAAGTTGTCGTCCCGATTGAGTTATGCTGTTATCCATTCAAATTATCTGAAACATTACCCTATTCCCTATTCTCTATCCCCTGTTCCCTATTTAGTTTATCAACTAATGTGATATGTCCCTATTCCTAGATCGGAATTCAGATTCTAACGCCAAACCAGCCACAATTGAGATACCAAGATTCGGTCATCTTCGTCAAGATGCTAACCCGATTTTGGCAGCACACATGCTCCAGGAGATGTACAAGTTGGTGACGGGGTGGCAACAAGAATTAGTCCAAATCGATCGAGATCGGATTGAAGTCGTCGCTAGCGGCACAATTTTAGCAGGATGGTTGGAATCGCGGACTTTTCAGCGTAATTCCGCAGGGGAAGCGATTCCCACTCCTTATGTTACCGTCGATCCGATCGATCTGGCGATCGTCGATCCTCAAGCTGGCTATCGGTTATGTGGATTAGATGAATATGGGCAACTTTGGACGCGATCGTGTTCGATGACAGAGATTTTGAACGTCAGTCAGGCAATTGCTCGATACCAGCAATTAAAAGATTTAGACGCACGCAAACAACAAGTCGAGCGACACATTCGTCAGGTGCTAGAGGATCTCGTTTTGTTGCGAATTAAGATTGAAGATTAGATGGGAGATGGGAGATGGGAGTAAGGAGTAAGGAGTAAATAGTAAGAGCATACATAATTAAGCCTAATACCTAAAGCCTAGACTTTAGAAATATCGATCGCTGATAATTTCCAGGCTAAGAAACCATCGCGTTTTAAGATTAGACTGACATCTTTGGTGCGATCGACTTTATCGATAATGCGAACGACAAACCGATCGAACGATTCATAGCCCATTGTGACATTTGACTTATTTAGATCTGTTTCGAGATAAGTGAGGTCGATTTGAGCTTCAGGTACTTTATCGAGCATCAATTTTTCGATTCCTGCGGGAGTAATTAATTCATCTACGATCGGATCGACAATTTTTTTGACTAAAGTTGGTGTTAGTTCAGGTGCTTTAATAGTACTGTCTTTAGCTGTTTGCTTGAGTATTTTAGCTTTGATATTTTCTTTAATACTGACTCTTAGTTCTGGGAAATTTATTTCTTGCGATAAAGCATCAGCATTGCGATGCTCGGTAGCATTTTTGATACTATTCAGCGTCAAGTAAGGGGCATAATAAGCTCCACCACTGAGGATTCCAATTAGCCCAGCACTGACGGCAGCACCAGTAATAATTGTCTTTTTATCTGTAGATTTTAGGCGATCGCGCAGCCGCTCCGATAGAGAATCAAACATAAGTAGTTAAAATGACGATCTGAAAGTTACTCAATCGCTTATGGAGAGTTTTATTGGCTTGTATTATTGCGGGGAGTGAGGAGTGAGGAGTAAGGAGTAAGAATGCACCTATCCCCTATCCTCTATCCCCTATTCCCTAGCCTAAGTTGTGTATTCAGCGTTGATTTTTACATAGTCGTAGCTGAGATCGCAGCCCCAGGCGATGCCCTCGCCGCTGCCATTGCCGACAGCCACCGAGATTAGTACCGTATCGGTTTTGAGGTATTCGCCTTGACTGGCGGCTTTGAGATAATTACTGGCAGCAGATCGATCGAATGTCAACGGTTGTCCGTTTGCCATCAGTCGAATATCGCCTAAGCTGACAGCCAAATTATTCTGATCGAATGGTACGCCAGCTTTACCCGCCGCCATTGCAATCCGTCCCCAGTTGGGATCGTGCCCGAAGATGGCAGCTTTTAGTAACGAAGATCCAGCGATTTCACGGGCAATTTGGCGCGCCTCGCGATCGGTAGTAGTCCCGGTTACCCGTACTTCAATCAGACAAGTAGCACCTTCGCCATCTCGCGCGATCGATTTTGCTAGATACTGACAGACAGCAGTGAGCATGGCTTCTAGTTTATCGGCTTCGGCTCCGGCTTGGACGATCGCAGGGGTGCGCGATTCGCCATTTGCGAGGGCGATTAGAGTGTCATTAGTACTCGTATCGCCATCGACGGTAATCTGATTGAAACTTTTATCTGCCGCTCTACTCAACATTTGTTGCCATAATGTCGTCGATACCGCCGCATCGCAAGTCACGAACGCTAATAGCGTCGCCATATTCGGATGAATCATCCCCGAACCTTTAGCCATACCACCCATTCGCACGGTACGATCGCCAATTGTAGTTTCTAGCGCGATCGATTTACTGACTAAATCTGTCGTCATAATCGCCTTAGCTGCGGTATCGCCACCCTCAGGTGCAGCCGCCGCAACCAAACTGGGAATTCCGGCGAGTAAGGCATCCATTTTAATGCGTTGACCGATTACCCCCGTCGAGGCGAGTAAGATTGCTTCTGGGGCGATATTTAGGGCACTAGCGAGGGCATTCGCACAAGCGATTGCATCATCCCAACCAGCTTCGCCAGTTGCCGCATTTGCCTGTCCCGAATTGCACAAAATTGCGCGGATACTGTGTTTGAGATCGAGTTGTCGGCGACAATACTCTACACATGCAGCCCGCACCTGACTGAGGGTAAAGACTCCAGCCGCGATCGCATCTACGTCAGATAAAATCAATGCCAAATCGGGCAATCCCGAAGCTTTCAATCCTGCTGTAATCCCCGCCGCTCTAAAGCCTCTCGGTGCCGTCACTCCCCCAGAAATTTCACGCCAGTCCATATCAGTCATCGGTTTGCAAGTACTAGTTATCAGCATACTAGCATTGGACTGTTCTGATGAGCTGATTTACTATCCTTCAAAATAGTCTAGATCTAGACGTTTAATTTGGTATTCAGACACAATCGAGACACCGAGATTGAAATCAATCGCATAATTAGTCAGTTGTAACCCATCAATCAACACAACTTTAATATCATTTGGTAAATACGATCGAGCTTGTTCTGAAAATTTAGCAGTAGTAATAAATACTCCTTTTTTGGCACCTTTCCCAGCTAAGGCTCCAACGA
>NZ_JANYJC010000329.1 GCF_025361915.1 Chamaesiphon sp. GL140_3_metabinner_50 | reverse complement strand
TAAGCAGAATTTTTACACGATTAAATGATGCGAACGATCGACTTACTTGCATCTTTGAGTAATTAAACGATCGAATGATGTTTGCAATTAGTTATGACGATCGATTAACATCAAAAAACCGCCGCACTTCGATCGATATATTTGGAAATGCTGAAGGTGAAACTGTTCCATCCTGAAAGTTGGTGACAGTCCGATAACCCAAAGGTGATGGATCTTGAAAAACTGTAAGCTGCAAATCTTGGAGATTCACCACCCAATACTCTAGAATCTCTGATTGTGCATAGACGATTTGTTTATCACCTAAATCGTACTTGAGGGTGCTGTAAGAATACTCAATCAACCACAAGATATTTTCTGAATAGGGATGATGCTCTAGATAGACAGTATCGAGCGGTTGGACGATTGCCAGATCTGGCTGTGGCTCCGAACCATTAGGCAATGTGACGGGACGACCTTCCCGGACTTGCGCTTGTCCTAATAGAAGACTTCGCAGAATCTGGGCAGCACGATCGCTAAAATAAACATGGGGTTCTCCTTCCGGTGGCATCAGGATCAGATCTCCCCGCAATAATTCTAAATTTTGACCATCAAAAATACCTGAGTCGATCGCCTGATGGTATCGATCGATTGTCCACTTATAGGTCGCGATCGTCATCATTTACCCTCTCAAGTGTTGACGTATTATCACTCTAACAGATTTTAGCTCGATGGAAAACAGACTAAAATCGCAACTCGATAATCTCTTTCCCTTCAAGGATTTGCAAATGCAGTGAAACTAGAGCGCAACTGGATTTCAAGTATTAAGCAATCTGTTTTACCCATAAAAAAGGTTTTAGGGTTGTTAAGATGAGGTTAAATACGTTGGAGATCGTATTATGCCCGATGTTCATTCCCAAAGGCTTCCCTCCGCGACGCTGCGCGAACGCCAACGGATTCAACCAGAGCAATTTACACCCAATCGACAGGGGAATAGATCGAGTGTCAGCGCGATCGGTAGTTATGCTTTACTAATTATACTGGCATTGTTATTCATCGCCCCGATCGCATTTATGTTCGTGGCTAGTCTCAAACCCGACGAGCTGGTATTATCGCAAGCAGGCACCATTCAAGGGTTTATTCCCATCCCCGCTTCCACTCAAAACTATCAGGATGTGTTCGATCGAGTCAATTTTGGACAGTTTTTTATTAACTCTTTACTCATTACTAGCTCGATCGTCTTAATGGGATTATTAGTTAATTCGATGGCTGGCTATGCTTTTGCCCGACTGCGGTGGCGGGGTCGCAATTTGCTATTATTGGTAGTACTCGCTTTAATGATTATTCCGTTTGAAGCGATCGCTGTACCTTTGTTTTTTCAGGTGACGTTATGGGGTTGGCGCAATACTTATCTGGCTCAAATTCTGCCATTTATTGCCAATGCGTTCTCGATTTATTTGTTTTATACTTTCTTTATCGGCTTGCCTAAAGAACTCGAAGAAGCTGCCAGAATCGATGGTGCGAGTATCTTGCGGACTTTTTTTGAAATTATCGTCCCAGTTTCTAAGCCAGTATTCGCCACTGTCACAATCTTGACTTTTTTGACTCAATGGGGGTCTTTTCTGTGGCCGTTAATGGTGACGATCGATGAGAAAGTTCGACCTTTACCTGTGGCAATTGCATCTTTCCAAACCTTACCACCAATTCAGTGGGGAGATATTATGAGTTTTGGGGTGATGATGGTAGCACCGATTTTAATTGTGTTTTTAGCGTTCCAGAAGTGGTTTGTTGAAGGGGTGGCTTCGACGGGGACGAAGGGGTAGGGAGGGAGTAATGAGTAAGGAGTAAGGAGTAAGAAGTAAGAAATAGGGAGGTGGGATTGTGGCGACGGTGAAATTCGATCGGGTGTTTAAGGTTTATGCTAATGGTCAGACGGCGATTAAGGACTTATCGCTAGAAATTGCTGATGGTGAATTTCTAGTGTTTGTGGGGCCTTCTGGTTGTGGTAAATCGACAGCATTGCGGATGCTGGCGGGGTTGGAAGATATTTCAGCGGGTAAAATTCTCATCGACGATCGCATTGTCAACGATAAAACGCCCCAGCAGCGGAATATTGCGATGGTGTTTCAGAATTACGCGCTGTACCCACACATGAGCGTCAGGCAGAATTTAGAGTTTCCGCTGCGGATGCTGAAGTTGTCGAAGCAACAGATCGATGCACTGGTGGCTGAGGCAGCCGAGAAGCTGGGTTTAATTGAATTAATGGAACGCAAGCCCAAACAGCTCTCTGGGGGGCAGCGACAGCGGGTAGCGATGGGACGGGCGATCGTCCGCGATCCGGCGGTATTTCTGATGGATGAGCCGCTGTCTAATTTGGATGCCAAAATGCGATCGCAGATTCGGACGGAAATTACCACGCTTCAGCAGCGGATGAATGCGACGATGGTGTATGTCACCCACGACCAAGTTGAGGCGATGACGATGGGCGATCGGGTCGCGGTGATGCGATCGGGTAAACTGCAACAAGTGAGTTCGCCACAAGACCTGTACGATCGACCGACAAACATTTTTGTGGCGGGGTTTATCGGTTCGCCGGGGATGAATATTTTTCGGAGCCGCTTGGCCAAGGATGAATCGGGCAATTTAACGCTCGATGTTGGCGGACAATTTTTAACGATTTCAGCAGCTACACTCGATCGATATCGAGAATTAGAACTATATCTCAATCGAGATCTGTTGGTGGGTTTGCGTCCGGAAGCTTTTAGCATTGCCCCCATCGATGCCGCTAATTCAATTACCGTCACGATTTCAACTGTCGAATTACTCGGTCATGAAACGATCGTCTATGCTACAGCTCCCATCGATAAAATCGATACAGACGAGGCTGCTAGCGGACAAGCTGGAAGTCAGGGCAATAATTCGATTTTAATCGCGCGAATTGCCGCAGCACGGACGATTCAAGCTGGCGATCGATTAGTATTAGCAATCGATACTAGTAAGCTGTATTTATTCTCGATCGATGGTGAATATCTAGATTAACAGCGTTCTGGCTCTCTGTCAGTCGGGTATCCCAGATCGTTAAGTCTCGATCGCGATTGACTTACCGCTATAAAATGTAACGGCAATTTAACGATCCTAATTAAAAAATTCTATTTCGACGATCGCAAACTCACGCGCCGTTTTTGGCTGATGAGTAATTACCCGATCGATTTTCGAGACGATCGATCTCAACTGAAAAAAGCGCGATCGATCTAAAATTAGAGCGGTTATTTGGTTATTACCTGAGGAATTGACGCAGGATTACTGCTATTTTCTCGATCGATCTTTTGGACGCGATCGGCAGTTTCCTCTGGTTTACCAGCGAGGGGAAAAATTAGAATGCTTTTGATTTTAGGATTGGCTGTCAATTCTTTCAAGCGATGCAGTTGTCCGTCGGTAATTGCCACTCCAGCATAGTTTACTGCATAGTTTAATTCGTCTTTGAAATTCTTTTCATTGTAGTCTTGAATAAAGACGCGATCGACTTTCCATTTTTCCCAGTCGGCAGCAAAATAACGCTTTGCCCAGTAGGGATTATGATGGCAAATATCGAAACTAACCGCTGGATTTGCTGCCTTCATGCCTGCAATTAGTTGTTGGACGAAAGTTGTCAAACTAGCAGTTCGATCTACCTTACCGGGCAATTCGGCATGATAGCCAAGATAATCATCCCATTGGACTGCATCAATTTTTGGATATTTAACCACAAATTCTGCCAGCATCCTTTTAAACAGATCGGCAACTTCTGGCACCTCAACATCTAAAACATAATGTTCGACTTTGGCATAAGTTCGATCGACTCCCGGTACGATCCATTTTTTGGCAATTGCGCGATCGAAAATTGGACTATTCTTATCGATTTTAATCCCTTTTTCAAAATAAGCATGAACTTGCATTCCCTGTTTGTGAGCCTCATCGATCGTCCATTCCAGCCAGCGATCTTGAAACTGATTTGGGCAACTTTTTGCCCATAACATTTGCTGCATAACTTCACTATTATACATCGTGCAGCCATTCCCCCACACGCCATGAATTATGGTATTTATCCCTTGCGATCGATAGTACCGAACTCTTTGGCGAATTGTTTGTTCGTCAGCATTATTAGTAATTTGATAGCGACTCAGATAAATACCTCTAATTGCTTTCTTTTCCCATGAATTCTGGAGGTTAGTGGGTGATGGCGATGCGGCAATTGGTAAAGGTAATTGAGGCTTAGAATCGATTTTTGATGGGACAGGCGCAACTGCTACTTGTGGTCGAACTGCAATTGGCTGCGAACTCTGTTTGGGGATTGGTAGCGGGGTAGGTTGGCTATTAGTAGATTTTGAGGGGAACAGATTGGCAATCGGTGCAGGTAATTGAATCGGCGGCAAAAGTTTAGTAATTTTGGTGACATTACCGAGATAAATCAGCCACCAATAGCCACCGCCCACCATCAAGATCGCGACAGATAATGGTATTTTTAAGCAACCACAGCCTGAATTTTGCTTAGTTCCCATATTGAATTGTGTATATGTACGGGTTTGTAGATGGCTTTGTTTATGCTAGCGATTTTTGCCTGACGCTATTGGTTTCCTCAGCGTGCGTTGCACCAAGCACCCGCCCTCCCCACAAGAAGATCTTAAATGGGTTGTGTATTGAAGATTGGGAGACATCGAGCTGAGTATGCATGACTAAAATAGCAAATCTAGATCGCACCCATGTTGTGGCGGCAGTGAAATAATTGAGATCGAGATTCTAATTTAGCTAGTCGGGTTGAAAAAGCGGGAATTATATAGTTAGACTCGGTGAGGATAGTTAGCTTGGAACCACATAGCCGATCTAGCAGTCAAAGTCATTGCCGTCATGTTTTGACAAGGCAGCACGAGCGCACGCTTTTAGAAGATTGGAGCTGTAGACTATCGAGATCCTCTAGAACTGACTGGCTCATCTTGCCGATCTAGCAGACAGCGATTGACAATCGGTGGACTGACGGCTCGATTTTAAAATCGAAGACCAAATTCATGGTACTTTACCATAGAGTCCCAAAATGTTGATTTTTCGCAGCAAATAGAAACAATTCGAGCTGTTAGTTCATCTTAAATAAGTGCCAGCATTCTGAGCGGGTGTTGGCACACCTGCTCCTCACGGAGCGTTGATGACAACAGCTATTCTACTGCCTAGTTAGTGAAAACAGCACGATCCGAC
>NZ_JANYJC010000313.1 GCF_025361915.1 Chamaesiphon sp. GL140_3_metabinner_50 | reverse complement strand
AGTGCGCCCTGCACATCATTGAGCTTTAGATATTTCAGCTCACCGCGATTAGAGTAAGCATTGGCATCTTTCGGGTCGAGGGCAAGTGCTTGGCTATAGTCAGCCAGTGCGCCCTGCATATCGTTGAGCTTTTCACCTTTGATACCACCGCGATTGTTGTAAGCAGCGGCATATTTCGGGTCGAGGGCGATCGCTTGGTTCAAGTCAGCAAGTGCGCCCTGCACATCATTGAGCTTTAGATATTTCAGAGCACCGCGATTGTTGTAAGCTGTGGCAGATTTGGGGTTGAGGGCGATCGCTTGGTTCAAGTCAGCCAGTGCGCCCTGCATATCGTTGAAATTTTCACCTTTGATACCACCGCGACCAGCGTAAGCAGCGGCATATTTAGGGTTGAGGGCGATCGCTTGATTCAAGTCAGCCAGTGCGCCCCGATAGTCTCCTTTGGCATCCTTTTGCACCGCTGATGCAAAGTAATCATCAGCCTTCAGTGAGGTATTTTGGGGAATAGGTGCTACTTGCCCACCCAGATTGACTCCCATATTACTCGCCACCGTCGCAAACCGATTGATGGGAATACCGAGATTGAATCCGTTTTTGGCTCCACTGTCATCGCGATCGCCCCGCCCATGAATGGCGACTAGCTCGCCGTCACTATTTAATACCGCTCCACCACTCATTCCTGGCAATGTATCGTTACTGTAAACCAGTGAATAACCCTTCTCGAAAGTTTTATTACTATTGGCTGAAACTTTACCTTCCCTAAACATGAATACTGACTGTGTTATCGCTCTGCTCGTACTTGGAAAACCACCAACATAGAGATCCATCCCCGATTTGAGGACGTTACAATTTCCCAATTTGGCGGTGGGATATTTAGTTGTCGATTTGAACTTGATGACAGCCAGATCGATACTACCGGGTGCAGATCGAATCGAGCTGCTAATTACTTCATAAGATCGATCGTCTGGCGTAGTAATCTTGAAGCTGGCTTTGGCTTTCACCACATGAGCGGCGGTGAGTACGGTATAGATATCGCCTTGCTGTTGGAGAATTACCCCCGAACCAACGCTATTTGGCTCGGTAATTAATACGGTAATTGCTTTGGCTGTATCGGCTATCTCGACTGAGGACTTAGCAGATGCGATATTTGGCTGAACTAGTGCGATCGTCGCACCGACTCCCATTAGACCCGTCCACAGTGAGATTCTAAGTGACATAAAAGATGTAATTATTTGACAATTTGAGATCTTTTTAAGAATAGAGCTGTCTGGTTACCTTTGCTAAAAACCCGAACTATTACTAGTTATTCCCCATGCTTTTAGTTGGTCTATCGTTAACTGATATTCTGCCAGATCGCCCTGTTTTTTTGACAGTCTGGCAGATTGCTTCATGTCGGCAATTCCACCAGCACGATCGTTTAACTTCATGTACTTGACTACACTCCTAGCCTTGAAAGCCATCGCATTATTAGAGTCGATCGAAATCGCCCGATTTAAGTCGGCTAATCCCCCTTGAGTGTCGTTGAGTTTAGTCGCTTTGAAAACACCACGAAGAGAGTAGCTATCAGCATTGTTAGGGTCGAGAGAAATCGCCCGATCTAAGTCGGCTACTCCTCCCTGAATGTCGTTGAGTTTAGTCGCTTTGAGAGTACCACGAACAACATAGGTAGTAGCATTTTTGGAATCGAGCAAAATTGCTCGACTGTAATCGGCTAATGCCCCTTGAATGTCATTAAGTTTTAACGCTTTGAGCATACCACGATGTTGATAAGACAGACTAAATCTAGGATCGAGAGCAATCGCCCGATTGAAGTCGGCTAATCCTCCCTGAGTGTCAATGAGTTTAAACGCTTTGAGCGCGCCGCGCAAAGAATACGCCAGGGCATAGTTGGGGTTGAGTTGAATGGCTCGATCGAGATCTGTCAAACCACCCATAGAGTCTCCTCTACCTATTTTCGGGACTGCTGATGCGAAGTAATCGCCTGCTTTGGCTGCGGTATTAGTTTGGATAGGGGCTACTTTTCCATCTAGTTCAATGCCCATATTCCGCGCCACCATCCCGAATTGGTTGATGGGGATGCCGAGATTAAGTCCGGTTTGGTTGCCATTGTCATCTTTATCGCTTTTACCGTGAATGGCAACCAGCTCGCCATCACTATTTAAGATTGCTCCACCATTCATTCCTGGTAGAGTTTGGTTACTATAAATTAGGGAATAACCATTTTCTAAAACTCTAGTGCTATTGGCAGAAACTTGACCTTCCCTAGATAAAAATACCGACTCAGTGATGGCTTTAGTCGTACCAGGAAATCCATTGACATAAATACTCATGCCAGATTCTAGAATGTTGCAGTTGCCAAGCTTGGCTGTGAGATAGTTAGCTGTGGATTTGAATTTGATAATAGCAAGATCGATATTACCAGGAGCCGTGCGAATCGAGCTGCTAATAGCTTCATAGGAGCGATTATCTGGTGTGGTAATTTTATATTTGGCTCGATCTTTTACGACACTAGCAGTAGTGAGAATAGTATAAATATTGCCCTGATGCTGAAGGATGACACCAGAACCCAAACTCTCAGGCGTGGAAATCGATACTGTAATTGCTTTACCTATATCGGCAATCTCGACTGAGCTTTTGGCGGCGGCGATGTTTGGTTGCACGAGTGCGATCGTGGCACTAATGCCAATAAGTCTAGTCCACTGCGAGATCTTAGGTAACATGAGCGGGTAATTAATTATTTTATAATGGGATTAATATAGTCTAAATTTTCGTCTGACGATCGCCAATCCCACGCATTTACGCGATCTGGCGGTGCGATCGCAAATCGCATCGATGACCTCAAATCGATCGATCTGCGATTCACCAGTTAAGATCGAAGATGTTTAACTATTAGAATTGCGATCGAGTTTTTGCCATTCTGTTAGTACTTTAATCATCATCTGATATTTTTCAGTATTACGTTGCTGCTGATATAGTTTTGCAGCTTGTCGGATATCGGCAATTCCACCCGCTCGATCTGTAGAAGCATGTTTGAGTGAACCCCTGATGGCAAAAGCATCAGCAAGTTCGGGGTCGAGTTCGATCGCTCGATTAGCGTCGGCTAATGCTCCCGGAATGTTCCCCAGTTTAGTCATTTTCAGCATCCCACGATTGGCATAGACACGAGCCGAATTGGGTTCGAGTTGAATGGCTCGATCGAAGTCTGTTAATGCTCCCTGAAAATCCTGGAGTTTGCCTGATTTGAGAACACCGCAAGCGTTGTAAGTATCAGCCTGATTAGGATCGATCGCAATCGCGCGATCGCAGTCAGCTAATGCGCCCTGAATGTCCTGAAGTTTCTTTGATTTTAGAGCCGCACGACTTTTGTAAGCAGCAATACTGTTACGATCGATCGCAATCGCGCGATTGTAGTCTGCTAATGCTGCTCGATCGTCTTGGAGCTTGCTCTGCTTGAGATCGCCACGAACGACATAAACATTAGCCTCTTTGGGGTCGAGCGAAATCGCCCGATCGTAGTCAACTAATGCTCCCGGAATGTCCTGAAGTTCACTCTCCTTGAAAATACCACGCAGGAAATAGGTAACAGCACGTTTGGGTTCGAGCGAAATCGCGCGATTGTAGTCAGCTAATGCTCCTTGATTATCCTTGAGCTTTCTCTCTTTCAAGAAACCGCGATTTTCGTAAGCTTCAGCATATTTGGGATCGAGTTGAATGGTGCGATTGTAGTCAACTAATGCGCCCTGAAAATCTTCGAGTTTTAGCGTTTTTATGTTACCACGACTGAAGTAGGCTAGAGAGTTTTTGGGGTCGAGTTGAATCGCTCGATCGAGATCTGCCAAACTGCCTA
>NZ_JANYJC010000292.1 GCF_025361915.1 Chamaesiphon sp. GL140_3_metabinner_50 | reverse complement strand
ATCTGATAAGCTCCGAGTGCAAAGCCATCGTTCATTTCGACTAGAGCTGTCGCACCTGAAGCGAGTACGCCAAAATCTAGCGCATAGCCAGCTAGTGACTCGCCTGCTGTATCTAACGCTAAAATCGCTCGACGTACCTTATTGAGATCGATCGAGATTTCCCGATCTCCGGCGTACCAATCGACACTTCTAATTTCCGAATTGACAACATAAACTCGATATTCGCTCGCCCAAGTTACCACCTCCGCGCACCACAACTCCTCATGGCGCGACACCCCATACACCCGATATAAATCTGACTCTGAATCGAATACGCACCCTGTAAACCGCTTACAACGACTTGCAGGCTTGGCAAAAACCGATCGACACTCACCGTCTCGGAGCGCAAATTCCAACCCCCCCAGCGTCGATTTCCAGACACGCCGATGCAAGAAATTAGTTAACGATGCAGGGTAATCATTAGGCAGCGGTATGGGAATTTTGAGCTGTTTTAACGCGCCGAAAATACAGGGCATATCGCCGACGACTAAAGATCGATCGTTTAATGGTAGCTGTCTGCGCCGAATCCGTTTTTCAGTGTAATAGGTAATCGGGATGCCAATCCGCTCTAGTTCTGCTACTACCAGCCGTTCTTCAGTACGAAGCTTGCCATTACCTTGTTCTTGAATGAATGCGCTGGAGATCGCCTCCCGATCGCTCGATAGTTGAATTATCATTGATTAGGAAGAGTTAAGCGATCGATAGTATTTTTGATAAAAATTTACAAACGAATCGTGTAAGAATAGAGAGATACACCAAATAATTTTAAAATCATAGGTAAATTACAATGGTAGTACTAGCCGACAAAATCCAAAAACGCCTGACAATGCAGGTTGAAGAGATTGCTGCCGATACGACGGTAATAAGATCGCTCGACTGGGATCGGGACAGGTTCGATATCGAATTTGCGCTTGAAAATGGGACTACTTATAACTCCTTCCTGATTCGGGGCGAAAAAGTCGCGCTAGTAGATACCTCTCACGCTAAATTTCGGCAGATTTACCTCGATACCCTGTTGGGCATCATCGATCCTGCGGAGATCGATTACTTAGTCATCAGCCACACAGAACCCGATCATAGTGGCTTGGTGAAAGACTTATTGCAACTGAATCCGAATATTACTGTCGTCGCGGTGAAAGTGGCGATGCAATTTCTGGATAACTTGATCCATCAGCCGTACACCAAAATGATGGTCAAAAGTGGCGATCGATTGGACTTAGGTAACGGACATGAATTAGAATTTGTCGCAGCCCCCAATCTGCACTGGCCGGATACGATGCTCACTTACGACCATCATACCCAAACCCTATTTACTTGCGATGTATTTGGGATGCACTATTGCGATGACCAGATTTACGATGACGATCTGGCGATTCTTGACTCTGATTATAAGACATATTACGACTGCCTAATGGGGCCGAATGCTCGATCGGTATTAGCAGCCATCAAGCGGATGGGTGACTTACCTGCGATCGCGACAATTGCCACCGGACATGGCCCATTATTAAAATACAATATCACCGAACTCGTCGGACGGTATCAGGATTGGAGCCAGACTCAGGCAAAAGCCACCACTACCGCAGTCGTATTTTACATTGGTGAGTATGGGTATGGGGATTTAATTGCTAACTCGATCGGGCAAGGGATTTCCAAAACAGGCGTAGGTGTCGAACTCATCGATTTACGCGAATCCGATCCGCATGAAGTCCGCGAACTAGTAAATATCGCCGCTGGCGTAGTCGTCGCCATGCCCCCCCAATCGGGTGCAGATGCGACTCAAACCCAAGCCTTAGTCAGCACGATCCTCGCCGCAATTAACGCCAAACAAAACTTCGGACTATTTGAATCCGGCGGTGGCGACGACGAATCGATCTACTTGCTGCGAAATAAACTCCGCGAAATTGGTGTCCGCGAAGCCTTCGAGCCAATTCGGATCGAAACCGCACCCAGCGAAAATACCTACCAAGTGTGCGAAGAAGCAGGCACAGATCTGGGACAATGGCTGACACGCGATCGCAGCATCAAGCAGATGAAATCGCTCGATAACGATCTCGACAAAGCCTTGGGGCGCATCAGCGGCGGCTTATACATTATCACCGCCAAACGCGGCGAAGCCACCAGTGCCATGCTAGCATCCTGGGTTGCCCAAGCCAGCGTCGAACCGCCCGGAATTTCGATCGCCATTGCCAAAGATCGCGCGATCGAATCTTTAATGCACGTCGGCGACAGGTTTGTGCTAAATATCTTAGAAGAGGGCAACTATCAGCCCCTAATGAAACACTTCCTCAAACGATTCCCGCCTGGAGCCGATCGATTTGCCAATATCAAGGTTTACCCAGCCTCCAACGGTTGTCCCATTTTGGCAGACTCGCTAGCCTACCTAGAATGCGAAGTCGTCAGCCGCATGGAAGGCGACGATCACTGGATCGTCTACAGCACCGTCGATATCGGACGGGTAGCTAAAGCCGATTCGCTCACAGCAGTTCACCATCGCAAGGTAGGGAATCACTATTAAATTAGTGTCTGAACTGTGATTAGAATGATTGAATGATGGACTGTGATTTTTTTTAGATTTCAATCATAGTTAATCTTTTAATCATCCAGAATCATAGTTCAGACAATGTTAATTATCGATCGAAGTTGTGAGAAGTTCTCGGTACTTCACGAAGTCATGATTAGGGTCTTGGCGCGTTCGATTGGTGAGCAAACATAAAATTATGGGTTACTATCACAAGAACAATATATTTTTAGATGGCTTGATATATTGCCTTCTCTTAGGTGGAATGGTAATTATTTTTTTGTTGACGGGTGTATTGTTCAAGATGGAACCTACTGATTTTAGCTGTACTCGTTCGCTAGAAGGTGTTGAATGTACGCTGATTCGGAAATCACAATTTCTTAAACCGACTGAAATTAAAATACATAATCCCGTAGCGGTAGATATAAATAATTGCCACAGAGAAGACATTTTCGGCAGACATTATTCCGACCCTGATTGCTATGGTAGTAGCAGCGCAGAAATTAGATCGAAAGGTGTTTCATATAAAATAAAGATTTATGGGGGACGCGACTATAAAACTGTCAATGCTATTGCAAGAGAGGTAAACGAATTTTTGCTCTCATCAAACGCGCCTTCATTTCACAAGAGATTTTAAAGTAGAGATTTTATGGATGAGTTACTGCCTCACATCCCATCTTCCATCCCTAATAAAAGTATAACCACACCGGAATCATCACCAGAAAAATTAGCGTACTGACAATAATACTACTGGCGACCAGATTACCATTGAGATTGTATTCTTCTGCTAAAATCAGTCCGGCAAAAGCACAAGGCATCGCCGACATTAACACGATGCCCAGACGCGGATCGCCGCTGATGCCCATCATCGAAACGGTAATACCCACGATCGTCGGCATGACGATCGTTTTAAGAATAGCTGGTACTACTGCCAGCTTGAGACTTTGCCAGCCTTGAATCTGACTCAAACGGATTCCCATCAAAATAAATGCCCCCGGAATCACCACCCAAATCGAGGCATGAAGGCTCGATTCGACAAACTCTGGAAATGGTAAGCTGCGAGTGAGCGAACCCAGTGCAAAGCCCCACAGAGAGGGCACACAGAACAGATCTTTTAGTTGCGTCCACCACCGATTAGTACCAGTGCCCTGACGACCGTAATAACTAGAGACTAGCACCCCCAATCCGTAGGTACCAAACACATTTTGCGTGACGCTGTAGAGTACCGCCCAGCTTAAATCTGTCTCAGATACAAAATAGGGCACGATCGCCAAACCGACAAATCCGGTATTCCCCAGCATTGAGGATAGCAGTAAGCTGCCTTTGACTCCAGCAGTGGGATGTTCGATCTGTTGAGGTAATAATTTTTGCCAGATTTGGAGACTAATCCAGCCCAAGCTCAAACCCAGTAGCAGAGAGCAAATGGTAATAGTGGGAGCCAATCGCGCACGTTCGTCAAAAATTGTCTGTCGAGCGAGTGAGAAAATTTCGATCGGTACGCCGACCCAGTATAGTCCTCTACCCAGCCAATGGGGAAAAGCTTTGGGTAGAAATCTCACCACCAAAATACCCAACCCCGTCCAACAAATCAGTGGAGTGTAAGCCTGAACGAGCCGATCGAGCATGAATGGTAGCGGGGAGGTGGGAGATGGGAGTTCGGAGCGAAAAGTGCGGGAACAGGGGCGCGAGCTTTTGGGGGGAAGCTTCCCCCCAAAACGTCGCTTGTTTCCCCAAGTAGAGCACCTTTTCAAGACAGATGGGAGTTTTGACTATTTAACTACGCCCATATCCTTAATATACCAGCCATTTTTTTGATGGACGAGGTTGTATTTTACTACTAGTTGTTTGGAATACGATCGACTAGGATCGAGGCGATCTCCTTGATAAAACTGGGCATCTTCGCGAACTCTGGCAGTGACGGTGGCTGTGTCTGCGGTGGGATTAGCACGATCGATCGACGCAATTTCTGGATTTTGATGTTTGTATTGCCAATAAACCCCTTCAGCTTTGGCGGTGCGCGCGCGATCGGTTGCTTTAGATAAAGCTGGCTCTGCTAAAATCTCTGAAAGCCGATCGACTTGGGGATTTCGATCTAGGGATGATGCTTTGGCACTCAACCATTTAGAGATTGTGGCTTGGGCGATGTCGGGAGTCAGAGCTGCGGTGGCGGTGGCGACGGGCGTAACGTCTGGTGCTGTGGGTTTGGTGAAGTTAGGATTTTGAGGGACGCGGGGGGTAGGAGCTGAGGTAATCGACCCTGTAGTGGCGGGAGATTTCGTCAAGATGCCAACGGCGGTAGTTGCCAGCCAAACTGCGCCCCACACACAGGTAACGCCACCCGTTCCGACTAATAATATGCGCGGAATATTGGGAGAACGGCGGGTACGGCGGGTTCTGACGCTGGTTCTGGTTGCCATCAATTGTCCTGGCTTAACTGCGGGTACTAGTTGACTGCTGGCATCGAGTGGGAGCGGAATCTGTTGCCGATCTTCAAGCTCGAATCGCTCTAATTGTCCGTCGATCGTTCTGGCTGTAGGTGCGGATCTACGGCGGATACGTTCGCTTTCTAAATAAATTACCTTCGTTGGATCTGGTTCTTCAGCCGTAATAGTAATAATTGGGGGCGGCTCTGGTGGTGTTTGTTCTACCCGAATTGCTGGGTTAATATTATTTACGCCCCATCGATCTGATGGTAATGTTGAGGCCGGGTTCGGGAGTCGATCTCCGCGTACCGATTTGGCGATGAGCGATCGCTCGACACGAGCGGCGGCGGTGTCTGACTCCGCTAGTTGTGCTGTCGCAGCTAAATTGCCCGATGGGGGCACATCGATTAGTTTCGGTGTCGATGTCGCCCACCCAGCAGTCCGAGCGTCGTTTACAGGCACTCGATCGGCAAAATCCTGCACATCTCGATCGTTAAAATAAGCATCGAGCGAAGGATCGCTGGCTGCGAGATCTCGAAAACAGGGAAAGGCTTCATCTTTGAGCCACGATTCAACGTACCAAAGCAACCCTCTGAGCAAGTCATTTTCCCCTTGAGACTGTTGGCGGATGACGATTAATGGGGCTGATTCGGGTGCTGTGGCTAGAATTTGATTGGCTTCTTCTAATTGTCCTAGTAGTAGGGCGCAGATTGCTTGTTCGAGTGTCACATCGATGCGTTGACTGAGCCGATACTGGAGGATTTGTTGGGCGGTATAAATCGATTGGGGATTGCGATAGGCAAATCCTTGGGCGATTAAAGCATGAACGTGAAGGTAAGTACATGCCAATTGCATGACGTTTAACGCCTTCGATCCCAATTGATGGGAGTCTCTGGCTAACTGACTGAATAGGTTGCGTTGTTCGGCTGCTGTGAGGTATGGCAGATTTTCGTGGACGAAGGCGATCGTACTCTCACTATTGAGGGCGAAACGTTCTTGACATTTAACCTCATTCATGCAAGCACTTTCTAAAAGTTCTTCTAGAAACTGAATTCCTTGGCGGCGGAGGTCGTGCCGATCGAGCGATAATGAAATCGAAGACGAGATTCGATAAGGTCGCAGCCGATCGAGCTTACGATCTATTTCACCTTGAATTTGGGGAAACAAATCTTCTTGGGTCAGAATTTTCTTGGCAGTTTCGTAATGAATTACGGCTTCTTCATGGCAGCCATCTCGCCACTCGCGTTCGCCCAATTGCCAAAAAGATGAAACCATCGCCAGCACGATATCTGGCTTGAGCGGGATAATCTGACTGCCAGTGGCGGTATGTTTGAGTTTGTTGAGCGGTAACGGCCCGATTTTGGCGAGTGGATCCGGTCGTAAATTGCCACTGGGAGAGATCGAAATTGGCGGCTGCGGGTGCAGGCTACCACTATTGCTACCACGCCCATTGTTACCCAGGTAGGGCATACAAATACTGTTAATTTCTTCATACTCGCCCAGCTCGAACAGGATCAATAATCCGCCGAGAAAATGCTCGGTAGCAATATCTAGCTCTGGGCGACGATAAAGTGCGACAGACGATCGATCTGCTCGCTCCGCACTACTTGGCTCCACTGTCAATGCCCGTTGAGCTGCGGCATATTCATCGCGCCCAATGGGATCGCTTAATATTTCATAAGCCACGGTAATCAGTCGTTTGCGAGACTCGATCGCGGCATCGGAATATTCTTGTTGGGGTAATTGCAGCAGGCGATCTTGATATGCCTGCTCTAGCCCCGACAGATCGCTCTCCGGCACGCCCAAAATCTGATAATAGTCAAGCGGGATTCGCACAGTTCACCTAATACACCACGAACGATACATTTAACAGTTACCAGCGACTTAGCCACGGGTTCGCTCTCGTCGAACTTGAAGTTAATCTGGTAACACGCACTCGGACAAAAGGTTACGCTATATTCAGACGCTAGTTAATGCTAATTTGTTAAAAACTTACGAACAAACATAGCATAACATCACAACTTTAGGAAACAGTAGTGGTGATGTACTTGAAGGGAGATGGGAGATGGGCGATGGGCGATGGGAGTGTGAGGGGTGTGAGGATTGGGAGTTAGGATCTTTTTTATTTGGTGAGTTTGGTTGGGGGACTAGTCACTACTGCCGAAATAGGCGACAATGTCGATCGCACACGAGTGGATAAAACAAACTAATGGTTCAAGAGAGAACATTACCCGCATTTGAGCCAAAGTCGGGAGAAATCACCAAAGCAGAAGGCTTGATGTTGTACCGCGACACGATTCTCGGTCGATTCTTCGAGGATAAGTGTGCAGAAATGTATTATCGGGGCAAAATGTTTGGTTTTGTCCACCTATATAACGGTCAAGAAGCCGTCTCATCAGGCGTAATCAAAGCGATGCGTCCTGGTGAAGATTATGTTTCTAGTACTTATCGCGATCACGTTCACGCGCTGAGTGCTGGCGTACCCGCACGTGAGGTGATGGCGGAGTTATTTGGTAAAGAGACAGGCTGTAGCAAAGGGCGCGGTGGCTCGATGCACATGTTTTCTAAAGAACATCAGTTACTCGGCGGGTATGCTTTTGTCGCTGAAGGGATTCCGGTTGCCACTGGAGCGGCTTTTGCCAGTAAATATCGCCGCGATGCGCTCGGCGAAAATTCCGATTTAGTCTCGGCTTGCTTCTTCGGCGATGGGGCTGCCAATAACGGTCAATTTTTTGAATGCCTGAATATGGCAGCGTTGTGGAAGTTGCCGATGCTGTATGTCGTCGAAAATAATAAGTGGGCGATCGGCATGTCTCACGAACGTGCGACATCGGTGCCCGAAATTTATACTAAAGGTGCTGCCTTTGGGATGCATGGGGTACAGGTCGATGGCATGGACGTACTGGCCGTCTACTGCGTCGCTAAAGAGGCCGTCGCCCGCGCTCGTGCTGGAGAAGGGCCGACCCTAATTGAAGCCCTTACATACCGTTTTCGCGGGCACTCCTTGGCAGATCCCGACGAACTCAGACCTAAAGAAGAAAAAGATTTCTGGTTCGCCCGCGATCCGATTAAGAAATTAGCAAATTATCTCACGACCGAAGGGCTAGTAACTAACGAGGAACTAGCTGCACTCGATCGCGAGGTTCAGGATCTTGTCGATGATGCTGTAGAATTTGCTGAAAACAGTCCCGAACCAGATCCCAGCGAACTGCGTCGCTACATCTTTGCTGAAGATTAGGCGAGCTTACTAACACGAAGATTTTCCCGATTTCGAGATGAAATCGGGAATTTGTTTTCCCCCTTCCCCCTTCCCCTGGTGCAAGATGCGATCTTACCAATTCGGGCAATAACTGGATTTGGTCTATGTCCAAAAAACTGTCACTTTTATTATTGCTACTATGCAGTAGTTGTAATCATTCGGAGGTCGAGCGGGTGGCACAAAGTCAACCTCTGGTTCTACAGCCGCCCAGCCTCGCGGCTTTACAGCAAGCCGACAAAGTAGAAATCCAGAATAACTGGAATGGCTACTCAGATATTACGCCCGTGTTGCGTCACTATAAGCTACGCCGAGAACGGCAAAAATTCATCGGTAACGCGCACGTTGCTGTTGGTGGTTATGGTGCAGCCGGAATTCATCAACAGCAAACAACTAAAGTTACGATTCCAGCAGCCGCAAGTGCCAAGTTTTTGGCAACATTAGCCCAAACACCGCTGCAAATGGGGACATATCGTCCTCATATAGTAGGCAGTGATGATTATCCATCCATCACAATTCAACTCCAAATCGATCGTCAGCAAGTGACTTTTAGTTCTCAATCTCAAGCGGTTGGTTATGTACCTTGGAAAATTACAGTTACCAAAAACGATCGAACTCTAGAATATATTAGTAATTCGGCTTTGCCCGCACAAGCACTCCAATCGCTCGATCCTTATCTGAATATGGGTGGCATCGATCGGACGATCCAACGTCGGCGAGGGAAGAAATAGATGGGAGTAAGGAGTAAGGAGCGAAACTGACGATCGGATCTACAGTCGGCGAGAAAAGATAGTAGGATACATTAGTGAGGCGCAATCGATTTTGGAGGAACTAACCGATCGGCTCAACCATCTTTAATTTCTAGCCTCAAGATTCAGTCATAGTTCCCTTCGCCATAATTTTGAGCGAGTACATCGTATGCTACCAATTGCCCCAGAGACCCTTTTGCAGCAACGTTACCGCATCCTCAATCTGCTTAAAGAGGGGAATTTGGGGCGGAGATACTTGGCGATCGATCGCGGTCGAAATGATGCGAATTGTACGATCGATGAAATTATTCCGACCACCCAATCTAATGATGCCTTGGTGCAGGCTCAAGAATTTTTCAAACGCGAAATCGCACCGCTCCATCAACTCCAACATCCCCAGCTCGTCCGATTTTGGGGGACATTTGAAGAGCGAGATCGGATTTTTGTAATTTTAGATTACGTACCGGGTCAAACATACGCCCAACTGCTAGAAGAGCGGCGCGATCTCGGTAAGACATTTAGCGAAACCGAAGTTTGGGAATTTTTATTACAAATCTTACCCGCGATCGGCTACGTACATAGTAAAGGGACGACCCATCGAGATATTTGTCCCAGCCGGATTATTTGTGCAGATCGAGATCGATTGCCCATGCTGACTGACTTTGGCGTATTCGCAGAATTTGCCAAAAAATTAAAAGAACCGCCCTGCACTGTAATTTGGCATCAAGGCTATACACCCCCAGAACAACTCTATAGCAGTAGAGTGGAGCCGAATCAAGACTTATACGCACTGGCTGTTACGGCAGTTGTGCTGCTGACTGGCAAAGAACCCAGCGCGCTATTTGAAGACGATCGGATGAACTGGGAATGGCGCAAATGGACGCACATCGGCGACGAATTTGCCACGATTCTCGGTCGAATGTTGAGCGGACAACCCGAAGATCGGTATCAATCTGCGCTCGAAGTAGAACGAGATCTCCAATCGATTGAGATCCGCGAACATCAGCCAGCACAAACGCTCTCCGCTGCTGGTAACCGCCCGTCTACCATGCCGACTGTAGCATCAGGTAGCACTAAAACTAATCCCGACGAGCCGGAGGAAGGTCGCTCGGCACTTACCAATCTCAACGCTAAATCACTTTGGGAAAAACCGATCGTCTTTATTCCCGTCGGCGCGCTGATTGCCCTATTAGCTGGAGTCGGATCGTGGTTTGGCGTGAGTTCGTTATTACATCGCCAGACACCAGATCCCGTTGCCAGTACGCCACCCAAACAAATTGACTTCAATAATCCCACCATTCCCACCGATAGTACCAGTACCAGTTCCAATCCGACTGCTAGCGAGACAATCCAACCAGAACTGGATCGAGCGATCGTCAAAGAAGGGACGATCTCAGCCGATAAACCAGTCATTTACCGGATTGCAGCCCAAGCAGGTCAGAATCTAGATATTCAGCTCGTCCCCAGTGTAAGTACCGATCCGGCTAAATCGCTGAATAGTCCGATCGATCCCCTCAAATCCAGCCCGACACCATCCCCTATCAGCACATCTACCAATCCACCCATCTCGCTACCAGGAGTAACCCCAGCCGCCGCAACTCAAGTACTGATGACGATTCAATCGCCATCGGGTAAACCGATCGACGATCGTGCCGATCGCGTCGTAGGTTGGCGGGGTCAAATTCCGACTGATGGCGATTACACGATCGAACTACGACCGATTAAAGGACTCAGCGGTAACAACTTCGGCTACAAACTCAGCGTCACCCAACTTGCCGTACTTCCTTCTACCGCCCCAACCGTCACCACCACACCATCCCCATCCCCGTCTCCGGCTGCGACAACTGACCCCACAGCAACCCCCGTCCCGATCGAAGGTAATGGCATCGCGCCCATTCCGACTAACCCAGTATCGACACCCAACAATAACAGTGGCATTGTTAGCCCCACCCCGATCGTCACCCCCACACCCGCCGCCTCCGAACAACCTACCCGCAGGCGCAGACGGCGCACCCAAGCATCGCCCAGCCCCCAAGTCCGAGAACGCCGATCGGTAGTCGAATCGATCGAAGAAACCACACCCACCCGTCGCCGCGCTCGTCAAACCGAGTCAGAACAACCCAAACCCAGCCCATCTAGCAGTCCTGCTGCCGAACAGAATAATTCTGAAAAAACACCCCAACCAGAACCGTCGGTCGCCATCCCCGTACCTGCTGCTAAAAATGGCGCAAATCAACCCAATCGCACCGACGGCAATAAGACTACGCCGGGAAATAGCGAAATCGATACCAATTAACACTCCGATCCAATCTACATGCTTCTAATTACCAGTACCGACACAGAGGCGGGTAAAACCGTCTTGACCGCAGCATTAATCGCTTATGGTCAAAAGTATCATCCCTCTCAAAAATGGGGGCTGCTCAAGCCGATTCAGTGCGGTACAGGCGATCGTGAATATTACAGTCAATTGTTCGATCGATCGATCGCCGATATTAACCCGATTTATCTAGAACCACCCCTCGCACCCCCCATCGCCGCTACTCAAACCAACGTACATATCGACCTCGCCGTTGCTTGGCAAGCCCTCGAACGGATGCGTCAACAGTCCGATTTTGTCTTAGTAGAAGGAATCGGCGGATTGGGTACGCCGATAACCGACGAGCTAGTAGTCGCCGATTTAGCCAGAGATTGGAGGCTGGCAACAGTTCTAGTCGTACCAGTCAAGTTGGGTTCGATCGGCACCGCCGTCGCTAATGTCGCCCTAGCAAGGCAATACAACGTGAATCTGCGCGGAATTGTCCTCAATTGCCCTCAACCGCTTACCGATATTGAAATCGCCAATTTTGCCCCCGCTGAATTAATTCAATCGCTCACCAGCACCCCCGTTCTCGGTTGTATTCCCTATCTCCCCACTCTTCAAGATCTCGATTTATTAGCCGCCGCCGCCGCCGATTTAGAATTAGAAATCTTGTTGCCACAGCTTGCGGCTAGCAGATTGACAGCAGCATAGTTCAATATCCAGTCTCTCAGGGAGAGGGACTACGGTGTACATGCAAGTCTATTAGTGATGATGCGTAGTCCTTTACCCCACCCCAGCCCTCCCCTTAGAAAGGGGAGGGAGACGGATAAGCCCCCCCTTATAAAGCAGGGCTGATTCATCCCCTCATAGGCGTAGATTGTCAAGATCGACACCCGGAGATTTCGAGCCAATAATTGAGGATTTTGATGATTAACTGGCGATTTCGAGCTAAGAAATCCACAACTAAAGATTGAAATCGCTTAATTGGAGGATTGAAAAAACGAATGAATCAGCCCTGCCCTTATAAAGGGGGGGTTGGAGGGGTATCAACCTAAAACGAAGCTATTTTCTCATGCGTTTTGATGTTATTACTTTATTTCCAGACTTTTTTACATCCCCGTTGGGCTGTGGCTTACTCAGCAAAGCTTTAGCCAAACAAATTGCCTCGGTACATATTACCAATCCGCGCGATTTTACGATCGACCGTCATCGGAAGGTGGATGATGAATCTTATGGGGGTGGTGTGGGGATGGTAATTAAGCCAGAGCCAATTTTTGCAGCGGTGGAATCCTTACCAGTCTTACCCCGACGACAGGTACTATTAATGAGTCCCCAGGGGGAAAAGATCGATCGTGCTCTATTTGCCGAATTGCGGGATAATTACGACCAATTAGTATTATTGTGCGGTCATTATGAAGGCATCGACGAGCGGGTAATGCATATTGTCGATCGCGAAATTTCGTTAGGCGATTTTGTGCTAACTTGTGGAGAGATTCCCGCACTGACTTTAATTAATGGTATTACCAGATTGCTCCCCGGAACTGTTGGGAAAGTAGAATCTCTTAAAGCCGATAGTTTTGAAGATGGATTGCTCGATTACCCTCACTATACCCGTCCGGCAGAATTTCGGGGTTTGTGCGTTCCGGATGTATTAATGTCTGGCAATCATGAGAAAATTGCTCGGTGGCGATATCAGCAACAACTCGATCGAACTCAATCGAAACGTCCCGATTTATACGAGCTATGGCTGGAAGATCGAGATAATAAAAAGCCTACTCTCGAATAGAGCAGGCTCGCATCAATTAAACCCCGAACTTAATTGCTTACAGACGTATTCCTAGAATCTAAAACCAGCTCCAAGCCGAACATCTGTAGAGCGACCATTGCTGCTTAAAGGTACATTTAAGGATGCTTTTAACTGAATAGCTTCAGTTACATCAAAGTCAGCTCCACCAACGAATCCAACCGTAGTCGCACTACCACCACCATTACCATTAGCAGTGGCAATTTCTACAGAACCGCCAAGATAAGGAGTGATTTGAACTTTATTACCAGTGTTAGTGAGGTTAAAATCGTAAGTGAGCGAGCTACCAAAGAGCGTACCACCGCTAGGGAAGTAGATATATGGGCGAATTGAGAGACTTTCATTTACGCCAAACTTAGAATCAACTCCGATATTTGTGCTACCGTTACCAATTAGAACGGATGGGCCGATCGAGTTTTTGCCCATTTCTGCCCTAGCTGGCGCACCCATTCCAAGAGCCGCAACTGAGGAGCAAAGCATAACTAATGCAACGATTTTGTTTTTCATTTTGAGTGTTCCATTTTAAGTAGATTTGCTCAACTAACTCTTTGGTGCGGTCTGTAATTAGACAACCACAGTTCCAAATCTAAATTTTGTTTTGGTTGAGCCTCAGGGTTGAATTTTGCCCTGCTTACTTATGTTTGACGCAGGCAAATTATGGAAAGTTCCAAACTAAATTTTGCAACCTGGTACGATCTGGTAGGCTATCCCCTATTCCCTATTCCCTATCCACTATCCACTATCCACTATCCACACTTCTCCTTACGGAGACGCTACGCTACGACTACGCTCAGTGCAAGCTATCCACTATTAAGTTTTTAAAAACCTCGATCTGCAATGGCGATCGAGCTGTTAGTGTAGTTGGGTTAATGTCTATCACTCCCCGAAAATGCCACCTAGCGAGACTACCACCACGAGTGCCACTCAAATCCTCGTCCAACGTACCCATATGGGTGGTAGTGAGGCATATATCGGCTCTGTCACGCTGCAATGGTTGGCCGATCGGGTAAAATATGCCTCAGAGATGAGTTTACTCTCAGAGCAGCACCAGCTCAAAGATAAGAACATCGCCATCGATAGCGAGAGTATCGAAGTCATCCAACAGCGTCCTCTCGACTGGAGCAGACAAGCGGCGTTGGTGCAGTATTTAGCCGCGCGCACTACTCATAAATTTCCACCTGTATTAGTGACGATCGATCGAGATTGGGTGGATAATATCCATGCGCCAGAATGGGGGCGAGGGGGCAAAGCAACTGAGTCGGCGGCGGTATTTATGCCGATGGATGGTAATGATAATTTTGGGTTATTAGATGTCGGGGCATCGATGCGGATTTACGCGCTCGATGGGCAACATCGGTTAATGGGCGTACAAGGATTGATGGAGTTATTACGTCAGCGGGAATTGCCCCGATATAATAAGGATCGCACTCCAGTGGGTCATAAAATTAGCCTAGACGAGTTGGGGACATCAGCGGCGTATTTACAGAGTTTACCGCAGGAGACGATCGGCATCGAATTTATCTCGGCAGTCGTGCAGGGCGAAACACAATTGGAGGCACGCAGGCGGATTCGATCGATCTTCGTTCATGTTAATCTGATGGCGATCGCTTTGAGTAAAGGACAATTAGCCCAACTTGATGAAAATGACGGATTTGCGATCGTCGCGCGGAATATTGCCGTCAATCATCCCTTATTAAAAGATACTCCAGGTCGTAGCCCCCGCGTGAATTGGGACAGTGCTACAGTCGCAACGAAGACTACCGTACTGACTACGCTTCAAGCCTTGCAAGATATGGCGGCTAAATATCTGCAATATCAATTTCCCCACTGGAAACCCAAAGCTCAAAAAGGCTTAGTACCCTTGCGCCCTAATTCAGCCGAATTAGCAGCCGGGATTGCCATGTTCGATCGATTATTCGACAGGTTAGCTAAATTTACCAGCTACGGACGTTTAAAAGGCGAAGATACCCCTAAATTACGCCGATTTAGTTTTGAAATCGATGCTGGTGAGGGACACTTATTATTTCGCCCCGTCGGACAAGTTGCCTTCGCGCAGGGGGTAGGAATGGCGGTTTTTAAAAAACAAATGGCTGAAACCGAGGTTTTCCGTAAACTCGATCGCTATGATGCCGATGGTGGATTTAGTAATATTAATCTGCCCCAATCTTTGTGGTATGGAATTTTATACGACCCCAATAAGCAGCGAATTTTGGTATCGGGACGCGATTTAGCCGCTAAATTAATTGTATATCTGCTCGGCGGCGTAGATAACGAGTTCGATCGAGCCGAACTCCGCCGTCAGGTTGCCGAAGCTAGAACCATAGGGGACTATGCCATGAGTTTTGAGGGTAAATTAGTCACGCCCAAAGAAGTTGGCTTACCAGCCATCCTCGCCTGACCTTTAGCAACATGCTAGGATTGCCTAACACCCGCGACTTTAATTCAAATATCTGTAAAGCAAACATGGCTGAATTTATCCAAGACGAATCAGAATTTGAATCGCGGTTAGCCGCAGCAAATGTGTTAGTAGTAGACTGCACGGCTACCTGGTGCGGCCCTTGTAAATTAGTCTCACCAATCATCGATCGATTAGCTGTAGACTATAGCGATCGAGCTGCAATTTTCAAGCTAGATGTCGAACCAAATCGCGATCTCGCCAAACGATTGGGAATTAGAAATATCCCCGCCGTGATTTTATTTAAAGCGGGTGAAAAAGTCGAAACGCTAGTAGGCGTTAAATCTTATGAAGATTATAGTCTCGCGATCGACAAGCTATTACCATAAAACATCCTCTTCCCAATCGGCTCGGCATCAGATTCGATCCGTAATAAGCCCACCATCTATGCTTCAGACGATTTAGATCTCATAAATATTGACGTTTAGCTACTTAGCTAGAACCTTAACAAAATCGAAAATATTAAACCTTAGCGCGATCGATCCGGAATAAGAATACCATCAACGCCACTACCCCAACTTGAAGCGCGAGATTAGGAATCGTTGCTTCGAGATCTCTACCCGCAAGCAGCTTAAAGAAAAACACCACACCGCCGATTGCGCCAGAAAGCGCACAACTGACGTACACAAACTGACGCAAGCCTCGAAACGGCGACTTTGCTTCAGACTGGAGCCGACTCCACAGTTCTGGATCGATCGAATCGGGTTTTGGTTTTGGTTTGAGTTCTGTCATGTGGCGATCGATTCAGGTTATAATTATTGGCTGGGTATATTAATTTTACCCCATCCTGCCGATGTGGCTCAGTGGTAGAGTAGTTGATTCGTAATCATCTGGTCGCGAGTTCAAATCTCGCCATCGGCTTAGTAGAATGCTTGCTACATGTACAGTGACTAATTGCTTGTCATCGGTGACACATTGTTGTCTTCGAGACTAATTAAGTGTCGTAATAACAGATAACGGTCGTTAAAATATTGGTGACAGATAACTGTCGTGCAAACACTTACTTGGAAAATACAAGTTTCTTGCTTACAACTCTTCTCTAACCTACAGTTAGGCAGCCAGAGTGAGACGATTTAGTGAGTATTATCTCACTTCTTTAGTCGTATTCACGACCAATTGATTACCTTTCAACTATTTTCAATGAAGAAGATTTATTGTGATGAGACTGGAGATAACTGCCAGCAGATTGTCCAATCACTTCTTCAACCACTCCTCACGAAGAAGGATGGTTGTGACA
>NZ_JANYJC010000259.1 GCF_025361915.1 Chamaesiphon sp. GL140_3_metabinner_50 | reverse complement strand
TGCGGGGTTTTTGAGTTTTCAGACATTTAAATCCGGTCAGGAGTTTAAGGAGATCGATCGGATTCTAGATCGATAACATTTTGCCATAAACTAAAGGGCGAAATAGCCGCATAGCCACTTTCTTGAGCATCGTTACATTCGATCGCGATCCATTCGCCATCAGTTGCTTGAGCGATATCGATAACTACAAATGGTAAGTTTAATCGCAATGCTGCTGCTTGCGCGATCGCGAGTCCAGCTATTTCTTCTTCACGATTCCAATTATAATCGGTAGACCAATATTGCCCCGCGCCGACACATGTACCCCGCCACCAAAAGGTGCGAAACTCAAACGATGCGGGAATTTTTTCGGTAGCTCTAGATGGTACCGATCGCAGTTGGGCAAATTCTCGACAGACTAAATCTTGCCACTGTAAAATCGGATCTTCGGCATAGATGTTAATAGCGCGATCGTATTCTTGAGCAGTATGGATAATCGACAGTGCGGCGCGATGGCGGCTGGTTTGACGACTACCTTTGAGGAATAAGGGCAATCCCAGCGTTTGGGAGATAGATTCAAAACTTGGTGGTGTCGAAAACCATTGACTTGTGGGTGTCAAGCCTGAAAGTAACGGATACCAAACGGGTAACTCACTCGCACACAAATGTTGCGCTGGCGAGTTAATTAAATAGATGCCTTCTGCGGCTAGCTGGGCGTACAGCTCATCATAATTCGATACCGCTCCAAATCGCCCGATCGCGTGAATTTGCTCTGGACGTTGCCAGGGATGCCGACAGGCAAAAAATTGAGTCAAATTGAAGTCGTAACTAGATAAGCCAACTTCCTCAACTAATATCCATACCGTATCTTCCAGCAAGATGAGGTCTAGATTCGAGCGATCTATGTATGGCATTTGAATTAAAGATCGGAGATTTTACGGTTGTCATTTCCCAAAAATAGCCAACTTGGCAATCGCCAAGGGCTGCCAAATCGCCCTGCGGTATGCTAAAATACGATGTTTGGACTCTAAATATCAACTCGATCGAATTTCACAAGATAGATCGGGGTATGTAGGTGTAAGCGAAACATTAGTAAGCTGATTTAATTTAGTCAACGTGCGCGTACATCCACAGGAGGCAAAGTAGCTACGAACGAGAAAACCTTAGGATAATTATTGCATGGTCAGTCAGAAAACAACCTCTACAGATATCGGCTTCACCCTCGACGATTTCGCAGCCCTACTCGATAAATACGATTACCACTTTAGCCCTGGCGATGTCGTTGCTGGTACCGTATTTAGTCTGGAGCCAAGGGGTGCTCTGATTGACATTGGCGCAAAAACAGCCGCCTACATCCCGATTCAGGAGATGTCGATCAACCGTGTAGATCAACCTGAAGAAGTATTACAGTCTAACGAGACTCGCGAATTTTTCATCCTTACCGATGAGAACGAAGACGGGCAGCTTACCCTCTCAATCCGCCGGATCGAGTACATGCGGGCATGGGAGCGCGTGCGCCAACTCCAAGCCGAAGATGCGACAGTTCGCTCTCAAGTATTTGCCACCAACCGTGGTGGTGCGTTAGTCCGCATTGAAGGATTGCGCGGCTTTATTCCCGGATCGCACATCAGCACCCGCAAAGCTAAAGAAGAATTAGTCAACGAAGAACTCCCCTTGAAGTTCCTCGAAGTAGACGAAGATCGCAACCGTCTGGTACTCAGCCACCGTCGCGCATTAGTCGAACGGAAGATGAATCGCCTCGAAGTCGGCGAAGTCGTGATCGGTTCGGTACGCGGCATCAAACCTTACGGTGCGTTTATCGACATCGGCGGTGTCAGCGGACTGCTCCACATTTCCGAGATTTCTCACGATCACATCGATACACCACACAGCGTATTTGGTGTCAACGATGAAGTCAAAGTCATGATCATCGATCTCGATGCCGAACGCGGACGGATCTCGCTCTCTACCAAGCAATTGGAACCAGAACCCGGTGACATGATTAAAAATCGCGATCGTGTTTATGAAATGGCCGATGAAATGGCAGCTAAATATCGCGAGATGTTACTAGCTAAAGCTTCCGGGCAGCCCTTAGAATCGATCGAGATTCCAGTTGCAACTGTAGCTGTTGACGATTTAGCCGAAGAAGAAATTCCATCAGCGATGGAAGAAGCTGAAATCCCAGCAGAACCAACAGTAGCAGAAACTCCAGCCGCTACTGCTGAAGAAACTGTTGAAGCCTAAACCCATTTCGATCCCTAGTGATTAGAATAATAATAAAGAGGGCTAGTCCCTCTTTTTATTATTCCCTGTATTGCCAACAATAAACAAAGGCTTGACCCTAAAGCCCAAAACCTAAAACCTAAAACCTAAACTATGCCTCCCAAATGGCCGCGCGAACCCGATCGAAATGACCCCGAATTTCGGAGACTAGACGACAGAATGACATTTGCCTTTCATGTCGCTTTATTTTCTGCCTCAAACTCTGGACTATGGTTTTTTAAGATTTTCCAGAGAGCTGATTGGAGCTGGGCTGTCTCGGTAACTGGAATCTGGGCGGCGATCTTGTTTGCACACGCTTTGTACATTTTCACCATTGCCAATTACTCCCCTAATACCGATGGCTAACAATCAACAAATCGAAGATCTAGCAGCAGCAATCGGCGATAAAGTCTATATCGATGTCGCCAAATGGCATCTTTACCTGAAAGATGCCAAGCTACATACCACTCTCGCCGAGCAAGTATTTCCCTGCTTAAATAATGGTTTAAACGGCGAAAAACTCACCGAAATCTTGACTAATATTTCGATCGATCTCGGCGGCGGCAGACAAAAAACCTCCCTCCTCAACCTCATCCCCGTCACCGCTCAAGCCCGACTCATGGATGTCCTCCAAGACTACGAGCGAGAAATGTAGGTGTCGATTTATATCGATATCAGAAATTCTAGTTGTTGTGTTTCGCTATCGCTCTGCTTGGTGCGCTTCCATAGTCGGGAAACCCGACCGGATCGCATCCGCTACCCAACCTACAAAAGATCCTGCCTAAAACCTAAAGCCTAAAACCTAGAGCCTAAATGACCATCGACCTAGTAGACATCAAACGCGATATTAACACGCTGACCGATCGCCTGGGCAAGACCCAGGAGTATCTTTGACGTTCCCGCACTGACAGCCAAAATTCAAGACTTAGAAAAAGTCGCCGCCCAGCCAGAGTTTTGGGATAACCAAAACGTGGCTCAAGCTGCCATGCAAGAACTTAACGATTACAAGTCGCACTTAGAGCAATTTCAAAACTGGCAGAGCAGCGTAGCCGATGCCCAAACCGCCCTAGAACTGCTAGAACTAGAGCCAGACGAAGCTTTAGGGCAAGAAGCCCAACAGAACCTTTCCCAGGTCGGTTTAGAACTCGATCGGTGGGAATTAGAACAGTTATTATCAGGAACTTATGATGCGAAGGGGGCAGTTCTTACAATCAATGCCGGGGCTGGGGGTACGGATGCCCAGGATTGGGCTGAGATGCTCTTGCGGATGTATACCCGTTGGGCGGAAGATCGTAAATTTAAAGTCCAGCTTGCCGAAATCTCCGAAGGCGAAGAAGCCGGATTAAAATCGGCTACTCTGGAAATTGAAGGTAAATATGCCTACGGTTATCTCCGCAGCGAAAAAGGCACCCATCGCTTAGTTAGAATTTCGCCCTTTAATGCCAACGACAAACGGCAAACGAGTTTTGCAGGCGTAGAAGTAATGCCGCTAATCGATAATTCCGTGCAGCTCGATATCCCCGATACCGATTTGGAAATTACCACCACCCGCGCGGGCGGTAAAGGCGGGCAAAACGTGAACAAGGTCGAAACAGCAGTCCGAATCGTTCACAAGCCCACAGGGGTCGCCGTGCGGTGTACCCAAGAACGCAGCCAACTTCAAAATAAAGAGAAAGCGTTAGTAATTCTCAAAGCGAAATTACTAATTATCGCCCAAGAGCAAAAGACCAAAGAAATCGCCGAAATTCGCGGCGATATGGTTGAAGCTGCTTGGGGTCAGCAAATTCGTAACTATGTGTTTCATCCCTATCAAATGGTGAAGGATCTCCGCACGAGTGTGGAAACAACCGCCGTTGGCGATGTGATGAATGGCGAAATCGATGAGTTTATCGAGGCTTATTTACGTCAGGAAAATCAAATGGTAAGCGAGTAAGATCGATCGGTTAAAATTAAGATTATAAAGTTTTTACCAATTCTCTAACTCAGTCAGATGAAATCGCTTTCTGCTCTTCTGCTCGTCGATCTTCAAAACGACTTCTTAACAGAGGGCGGTGCTTTTAGCAAACGGCATATCGAACCCCAACAACTCTGTGAGGCTGCCAGGTGGTTGGTGGAAGCCGCCCGACAACAACATCGAAATGTTGTTTGGATTACTTCAAATTATGGCGAATTAACTGGAACACCCGACGAACTCCACGGCAAAACCCATACAGGTAAACCTTGCTGCGTCAAAGATACTTGGGGTAGCGAAATCGTCACTAGCTTGCAAAGTGCCTTCGCCCAGCGAACAGATGATGAAATTTCGATCGTCAAACATTGGTACGATGCTTTGGTTGGCGTAGCCTCTGAGAATGAGAATCGCACCCCGCTTCATCGATGGTTGCAAACAAAGCAAATTACTAAGCTTTCGATTTGTGGCGTAACGACAAATGTGTGCGTGTTTCACACTGCCAAATCAGCTCTGCGCTTGGGCTATCAGGTAGAGATTCTAGAGGAAGCGACATCTGCTAGCACGCCAGGTAAACATCTACTGGCAATTAGAGAACTCGAACAACTCGGAGCCACTACCAGAAACTGGGGCGAACTGCTCTCAGACAGCAATCCAGTCCGACTAACGAATATT
>NZ_JANYJC010000258.1 GCF_025361915.1 Chamaesiphon sp. GL140_3_metabinner_50 | reverse complement strand
TATCGATGACGAGCAGCAAGAGGATTTGACGGCAGATGTGGTTCTTACCGATCGTTCCGAACTTTTGTTTCTCCGTCTTACGCCGTTAGTTGGTGGTTGATTTAGGATATTTCGATCGATAATTAACTCTTAAATTTCGTCTGAACTATGATTTAGGATGATTTGATAATGGACTATAATTAGCTCCACAAGCCGATCTCAGTCTATCCATTCATCTGAATAATCATAGTTGGACAGTATATTACTTTATTTTTTTATGCTCAACCCCGAAATCGCTCAAGCCCGTCTCAAAGAATATCAAATCGCTAATTGGCAAACCGATCGCATCGCCAAACTAATCAAACTACCCGCTGAACTCAGATCGATCGGGTGCGGTATTTTCGGTCATGACGACAAAGGCAAACAAATTAAACGCGATGATTCGGCTACCGCGATCGAGCATAGCATCAAAAGTCTGGGCGAATTGAAACCTGTCGATCGACTCAAGATTTTTACCATTCTCTTCCCCCAATTCGCCCCAACCGTTGAAGCCACTTGGCAGAGCTTCCCCAATTGGACGTATCAAATGGGCTACAGCCGCCGCTCCTTCCGCGCACCCACGCTCGATGCTTGCAGTCAAAAACGGAGCTGGTGGTTGCAACGCTTGTTGGATGTAGTGAAGAGCTACGATGTCGATCTGCCTTGGTTGGCTAGTTGGTGCCCTTATTTAGGCTATAACGGCGACATTTTGGGCTATTTATTTGCAATAGCGATTGACGCTGGGGATGAACTAGGGCGAAAGATTTTTGATATTCTCATCGCTTCAGCCAAAGGCGAACATGAAATCGGCGCGATGGGGCGGCATGTAACTCGATCGCTCCTGCTGGCAAATCGCCCTGAAGGGTGGGAATTTGTCGAAAAGCTGTTAATTGCTGCCCAGCGTCAAGAAGGGCTGCGTCAAACGATTTTAGAGTGCGTAGATGAAGCACATCCGATCGCGTATCAGCGGATGTTGAAGCTGATTTTGGATGAGAATTTAATTCGGTTTGCGGCAACATTACGCGCGATCGATGTTTGGTTTGGCTTCGATTTGGATGTCTTGCAAGAGAAACCAGCGCGGGCAATTGTGGCGCAAGTTTTAGCATTTTTAAGCGATACCAACAAACAGCAAACCGCCCTCGCTAGCGATGATGCTCAGACGGTATATTTGGCTCTATGGTCGATCGCATTTACCGATGCAATTCAAGCGATCGAATCTGCCAAAACGCTCCTCCAACATCCCGCAGCCAGTCATCGGTTTGTGGCGATTCACTGTCTGAAGCAATTAGATTTATTGCCAGCCAAATTAGTAGTATTAAGTGCGATCGAAGATTCTGACGATCGAGTCGCGTGGTTAGCGTTAAATGCTAATGCTTATCCCAGCCAGGAATTATTAAAGGCTGCGCCGGAACTGTTCGATCGAATCGTTGCTATTTTCCCCCGTTGGCAAGTCAAATCCAAGCAATTAACCCCGCTAGTTTGGGAGTGGATGAAACTGAATGTTTCTCAAGAGGCTATCGTCCAGATTTTACGTGGATGGTTGGGCGATCGATCTGCTAAGTTGATGATTCCATATCTAGCCGCTGCTGAATCTTATCAACGGGCATCCATCGCCCAAGATCTCGCGAAGATTCAGCCTTGGGATGCAGAAATTCGCGATACATTATTTAACCTGACTGGTGATGCTAGTAGCTATGTGCGGCAACAGGTTTTAGAAATACTTACGAAATGCCAGATCGAAAAATCTGAAGCCGCCCATTTAATCGGATTGTTAACTCGCAAATCTAGCGATTTACGTCAGGGAATTTTGGGATTATTACTCAAACAACCAGATATAGATGCGATCGAGTCCGCCAGATTATTATTAGCGGCTAAAGACAAGTTGCAGCGACAAGCTGGATTGGAATTGGTGGCAGAATTAGTCAAGGGAAATCGCCTCGTAGATGAGTGCCAATCGATCGCTCAAACCTATCAAACCACACGCGGCGATAAAATTACCACTGCCGAAACTCAACTATTAGAGCGAATTTTTGTGCGTGAGTCTCAACCTGCAACCTTGCGAGATGCGTTGGGTTTAGTAAATCTTGCCGATTTGTATGTGCCGGAACCAGTAACTTGTAACAATCCTGTCGAACTAAATACGGCGGCGGCGAAAAGTACCTTGTTGGCGATCGATGAACTCATTCACAAACATAGTCAAACTCCAATTCAACTTGTAGATTATCAAGGCGAAGTCTCGGAGGAACTGTTAGGTAATTTGACTTGGGAATTTCCATCAATTAATGTAAGAGAGTTTTCCTTCGAGGAGAATTTAGAACGGTTGCCGTTATTAGAAGTTTGGGAAAACTGGTATCAAGGTAAAAGATTGAAAGACCCAGATGGGTTAGAACTAGTTCGGGCAGTCGCACCCCGATATCAGCAAGAAGAGGATGAAGAAACAGATCAAACTGGATCTATTTACTCTCAGCTACGTATTATCTTTCACAGATCGTTCGGCAAAATAGAACTGGATTTGCGCTACCCAGATTTAGTAGCTCGTATTGTACGCTGGCTAGATTATTTACACCCCCACCCTCAACGCATTGAATTTGCTCTCGATTTAATAGAAAACGTCTTAACCACTATAGATCCGATTAAATTAGAAAAATCGCTCTTAGGTAATCAGACAGGAGATAATTCCTATAACTGGGATCTAGAAGAATTTATTCAATACATTGAGGGCTTTACACAGTCTGGTGGAAATGATTCTGATAATTTTCGACGCTGGTGGAAGATAGCTAGTTGGATGGATGCGAGCGTCTATTACCTCTTTTTTGGTAGAAATCAAGCAATTGCACTAGAGGATGTGGTCAATGCTCATAGCTTGGGTTTTGCCAGTAGTGCAGATGTTATCTATCACATCTTAGGTAACAGATTTGAGCCACAGAGTCAGGAGAATATAACTCCCTTACAACAATTGAGGACGGACTTCTTCAATATTCAAAGGCTCACGCGGCGGAAAGTAACGGATTTAGATCCGGTCATGAATATCGCGATCGAATGTGCGAATCTATGTCGCGATCGCATCCTCGAAATTGAATGTCAACGGGGAGATTTACCCACGGCGGCGACTAATGCAGCACTGGCTTTAAGATCGATCGAAGGGATTGGCACGATCGTTAAACTATTGCAGAATTTAGATAATGCCACCTTCGTGCGCGGCTATAGTTACGGCAACCAGAGCAAAGCCGCCGTGATGAGCCACTTGATGCGGATTAGCTTTCCCGCTAGTAACGATACGCCTGTAGAATTTGCCCGCCAAGTCAGAGCCGCGAAAATTAGTGAAGAAAAGCTGATTCAATTCGCCTTCTTCGCGCCCCAATGGGTGAATTATATTCAACAAGCCATCGATCTCCCTGGTTTTGCCGAAGGTGTCTGGTGGATTCATGCCCACACTAAAGATAGTAACTGGTCGGTAGAACAAGATGTGCGAGAAATTTGGGTAGCGCAAATTGCCGAACGCACCCCGCTCTCGGCGGCTAGTCTCGTCGATGGAGCCGTTGATGTGGAATGGTTCGGGCGGGCATATGCGACTTTGGGCGCAGCACGC
>NZ_JANYJC010000229.1 GCF_025361915.1 Chamaesiphon sp. GL140_3_metabinner_50 | reverse complement strand
TTTTAGGCTTTAGGCTTTAGGTTTTAGGCGTAATTGCATACTTACTCCCGATCTTGCTTGAAAAAATGACCGAGGAGGTAGAGGGAGCCACAGAGGACGGGTTGATGGGTATCGGTTTGACTCATAGCAGCGGTTAGGGCTGCGCTTTCGTCTGGGTGGATCGAAATTGAGTCTAGATCTACGGTTGTGGATCGGGCGATATCTGCGAGTACGATCGGATCGGCGGAACTATGTCCGGGTACGGGCAGTAGATATAATCGCTCGCCAGGACGCAGTAAAGCTTCAAAAATCTCGCGGTGAGATTTGGTCGATAGCATCCCCATTACCCAACTAATTGGGGTATTTAAAGTATCGACATATTGACGCAACGCGATGGCTGCGGCTGGGTTGTGGGCACCATCGATGAGTAATTTATGCCCGTGCCAAGTCATCCACTGAATTCTGCCCAACCAGCGGGTATTTGCCATCCCTGCGACAATTGCTGCGTTGCTAATTTCCCATCCAGATTGGCGTAAAACTTCAATTGTAGCGATCGCAATTGCCGAATTAATTAATTGCATCTCGCCCAATAATGCCAGGGGATACTCAACCCCATCAAATTCGGCCCAAGGCAGTGAATCTGCCGCTGATGAGGTTTGAGAGCTAGAGTCAACTGAAGGTATCTCTACAGCGGGTTTAACCCACGTTGCGGGGCAATTGAGTGCGGCAATGCGATCGGTTACAACAGCAATCGCATCGGGTGGCAGCGTGCCGATAATAGCTGGACGGTTGGGTTTGAGAATTCCGGCTTTTTCGGCGGTAATTTTAGAGATCGTGTCGCCGAGTTGTTGCCAGTGATCGATCGAGATCGAGGTAATGACTGTCGCTAGCGGATTGTCGCAGACATTAGTCGCATCTAATCTGCCACCCAAGCCAACTTCAATCACCGCGATATCTACTTGCGACTGGGCAAAATATACCCACATCGCCGCAGTCACAATTTCAAACTGGGTGGGAGTAGGCGTATTCGGATCGATTGCGGCAATGACTCGATCGAGAATTTCTAGGGCAGTCTCGGTATTAATCGGTCGATCGTTAATACAAATCCGCTCGTTCCAGTTTACCAAATGCGGCGATGTGTAGCGACCGACGCGATAGCCTGCGGCAACAAGCATACTCGATAGATAAGCACAAACCGAACCTTTGCCATTCGTCCCCGCCACATGAATTATCGGCACGGACAAATGGGGCGATCCTAATGCCGCGAGTAAGGTTTGAATCCGGCTCAATCCCAAATTTACCCCAAATTGGTGAAATGGTAGCAAAAGAGTATCGATATCTGAAATTAGATCGGTCACTGAGTCACTAAAAAGTAAGGGATAGGAGTATCGACAAAAGGATCTTAACCGCTCTCGCGCTTTAACGAGAAATACTACAAATAAAGTCAATTTATTTTATTTGCATAAATCAATTCAAACCTTGACGGTGCCTAAAATTGAACATTTCGGATCGACCGAGGCATCATCCTCGATCTAGCTATTCAAAATATTCGATCGGCTCGTGAAAACAACCACTCAGATCCTGGGTACTCTAAATAATAGGAGGACAATAATTGTGAGGTGTTAGGGTACCTCAATATTAACGAGGTGTGACGATTATTGACACAAAATTATCCAAATCTAGAGTAGCTAAGGCTAGATCTGTTGACACAGATTCCAACCGGGAAAACATGAATCAACTTATTGCCACGACCGTAGACCAGTTTTCATTTTCTGCGCGGGGACTATCACAACAACTACTCGAACACACGCACAATGGCGGCGGCTATTGGGAGCATCAATTCGATCGATTTGCCGATCGCCAACAACCATTTTACTGGAATCTGGGCATTGCCAACGGTCGCATCTTGTATTCTGGCAGTAGAGTATGGTCTCCACAAATGTTGCTCAGAGTCGCGGAGCGATATGTCATCCAAACTCATAGCCATGCGGCAAAAATCCAGATCGATCTGCTTAGGCGACAAGTAAAGGCAGGATCGCTCGATTCCGCACAATTATTGGCAGCCATGAAGCAATCGCAGATCGTCAGCGAAGCTCAACTGCAAGCAGCACTGCGAATCAAAATCTTAACCGATTTAGATTTGTACTTATTAATGGGTAGCGGTTCGGCAAAATTTATGGCCTCAGATATCGAAGCTCGGTTGCCAATTAATGGCTTCAACCCGGTAGAGCTATTTGATGCAGCCGCACAGCGGCAGTTGAAATGGATGGAAGTGAGAAAGCAAGTACCTTCGATGAAGTTGTGCCCGATCCTCGATCGATCTGCAATCAAAACAGCCAATCTAGCCGACACTCAGCGACAGCGGATCGAGAGACTAGTCCAGTCTGACAAAACTATCGCCACAATTGCCGAAGAGATGGCCAAAGATTCCCTCGAAGTCGCTCAGATGTTTGCCAAGCTGGGAAAAACTGGCTTGGTCAAATTTAAACCACCCCAGCAACACCAGAGTGCCACTGTGATGGTCATCGATGACTCGCCAGTGCTGCTATCGCAATTTCAGAACTGGGTATCGGCTCTAGGCTACACTGTGCAGACTTGTCAGGACGCTAAAACTGCACTGGGGAGGATTGCTCAGATCCAGCCAGCAATGATTTTCATTGATATCAACATGCCAGAAATTTCGGGATTCGAGCTAGTCAAGCAAATCCGGCAACAGCCAGCTTTCAAGGCAATTCCCCTCGCGATTTTAACTGGAGAAGAAAAACTCTCCAATAAATGGCGGGCGCAGTGGAGTGGGTGCGAGTTTCTCAACAAACCGCTGACTGCTGCTGGCATTATTGATTTTCAAGTTCAGCTTGAAGAGTTGATTCCCCGACTCATGAGTGCATCTACATCCACCACCTAAATCTAAATTTTAAACACTCGATTTTATGCGACTTTTAATCATTGATGATAGTTCTTTAGACAGACATGCATTAGCTTCCTTGCTAGAAATTCTCGGACATGAAGTCGATGTTTGTGCGAGTGCGACAGATGCGTTGAGTGTAGTGGCGGCTGGTAAATACGATTTGGTATTTTTAGATGTAGTCATGCCCGAACAAGATGGCTATAAGTTTTTAAGATCGGTACGACTCAATCCCACGACAGCCAATCAATATGTGGTGTTCTGTTCTAGCAAAAAAACGCCGCTAGAAATCAATTATGGTGTTAAGCGCGCTGGAGCTAATGATTATCTACCCAAGCCAGTCAGTCGGGAAAGTATCGAACAGATTCTCGCCAAAATTCCGGCATAGGTATCGATTTGAGTTTACCCATTTTCGTACCAACCATTAACCCTTCAACCCCCAGTCATGAGTGCTAATACCACCAATTTAATGCCACCAGTTGTTGGTGCAACTGCCAATTTAGAGCAGCGATTTATTCTCACTCAAGTCGAACGGCTCACCCTAGTATTGCCAGCAACTTGGGTAACAGAAATCATCCGAATCGATCGATCCCAAATCCTCGACTTGCCATTTTACGACCCATTACTGGTAGGAATTGCCAATCGTCACGGTCGGATCGTACCGCTAATTGCGACAGATCGACTGCTGGAAGTAGCCACCAGATCTTTACCGGAGCGAGTGGTAGTGGTACTCCTCGAAGATCGCGGCGATCGAGAATTGGGAAATGTGGGCTTAATTGTCGATCGGGCGATCGGTAGTAGTCGGCGAGAGGAATTACCACCAGCACTATTTACTGCCAGCCGAACTGAATCGATGGTAACGATCCGCTCTGACTTAGTGCCGACAACTTTATGGCAACCCAAATATTGGTCGATCGATAACTAGTAGTTCTTGCCTGCTGCAAACTTATTGGTTCCGCTGAGATTGTCGTTCGTGGCAAAATTATGAACCAGCAGCGCATTGCCAGCCCGATCGGATACTCCATACATGTATCCGATCGGGCTGGAATATTTTTGTGGAAAATAATCGAGTGAAGAAACTGCAAATTTAATCGATCTAACGATCCAGCATTTATCTACAGATTTTCCATTCACAAGATGCTCGATATTTATCGTGCTGGAAAGTTTAAAAAATACTAGCTCATTTCGCTCGATCTGGGGATTTGGACGAGATCGGTAATGATGTGCGATCGCGATCGCATCTTTAACAAGATCTCGTCAATCATTCTCTGTGAGCTGGTTTCAGCAGTTAAAACTTCAGTAATATCACGGATGGATTAACCGATTTAGAGCAGATATCTTGAATACATGCTCGTGTAAATCAATTAGCCAATTCGTTAATTTGGATCGTAATTGCTCTGTTCTAGTATGACTTAATTGAATTTCGATCGATCTTTGGCTGTATTGAATTAAACTTGACAACTATTAAAAATGCAAAACTCATTTAGAGCCGAAGATCGATTAGCAAAAACACTCAAGTTAAGCAGCACGGCTTGTGCTGTTGCGGGAGGAGTATTACTTGCGGCCAATCTCGATATTAGTAAGTACGGATTTATATTATTAGCAATGAGTTCTGGTCAAATGTTACTGGCTAGTATCAGGACTAAAGACATGTCAATGATTACTTATTCAGGGTCATTATTTTGCTTTGTCGATTGCCTAGGAGTCTTTCGCTGGATTCTGAAATAAAGACCTATTGGCGATGTTTATAGATATTTATCATAGTTCTCTATTTTAACTCAATATCAATATTTCATTACTTTTTCCGAACATATTATTTATTTTATTTTTAAATTTCCTTGGCGATCGATATGTCGATTACCAATTGGAAACTATCTTTGCTCGAACAGATTAGAATATCATGCTTTGGAATGAGTACCCCGATCGCCTAGATGCTTTTACATTAGCAGCCGCATGTGAAGATCTCCAAGGAGATCCTCCAGGTGAAATCCCTTTTTTTGTCTGGCTATTAGAGAATCCATCTAGTCCATTAAATATGCCTGGAAGTATCGACTTATTGGGACATGACTGCATCCATTTACTATTGAAAAAGGGATTTACTCCAGATGATGAAGCATATATAGTCGGCTTTACAATGGGTAATGATACCAATACAAGCTGGATACATTTACTAATTCTAAAAATTGCTGCTTATTGCTTATATCCATGCAAGTATAAATTTAGTTATTCAGAAATGAAGACCTTCGATCGTGGCGTTCGATTGGGTCGCAGCACTAAAGTTAGAAATATGAATAAATTCGATTGGTCTAAATTAAATCATAAGCTACTCAAGGATATCCGGTTGGAACTCGGATTAGATCTAGATAACTACAGGCAAGAGGCTCAATATTTAGATCTAGATAACTATAGGCAAGAGGTTCACTATGTTTAAAAATAAGTTGCAAATGCTGAAGCTGTTGCCGTAATTGACAATTAAAAATTCCCAACCCTCTATCCCAAGCTAGATAGAGGATCTTCGTTTTATATTACAAAACAAGCATCGTAATACTTAACATAATTTGGGAGATGGCGATCGAAACTATTCTGGTCGTGGGTACTCTAACGATAGGAGTAAGCTTATATATTGGTTATGTCTAATCTCAATCCATCTTCGCCGATTCAAAAAATTCAGCACTTCGTTCGATCGAATTTAGTGGCGACGATCGTCTCCTCAATTAGTCTAAACTTAGTGTTAATTGGAGCTTCGACTTGGAATGTCTGGGATACTTCCCAAGGGCTGAGAGTAACTGTAGAAAGACAGACAGAACTGCAAGATCTCAGTAGTAAGGTCATTTATCTAGATGAAGTCCTCACGATGTCGGCGAATATGCGGGCGAGTAGCGGACAGATAAAATGGGAACAGCGATATAACGATCGTGTCCCAGAACTTGACAAGGTTACAGGTGAATTATTTAAAGATATTCCTCCATCTGTATTAGGAGCTTATCGTCAAATTGATGACTCTAACAAAGCACTAATTGCTATGGAAACCCAGTCATTCCAATTAGCAAAAGAGCAGAAATTGGCTGAGGCTGCTGCGGTGCTGCAAAGTGCAGAATATAGTAATCAAAAGAAGATTTATAGCCAAGGTGTGCAAACTGTAATTGCCAGTGTTAAAGCTGAAGCGAATGCTCGCCTGCAATCCCAACAACTAGCACTGAATTCGTCGATCGTGTTAGCACTAGTTAGCTTGGGATTATTGGTGATAACTGGTATGGGGATCGTCATTGCTGTTAGGGGCTATATTCGCGATCGACAATTGGCTCAAGCCAATCTTCAATCCTCACAAGATAATCTGCTCCAAGTGAATTCGCAGCTAGAAAATGAATCCTTCCAACGGCAAATTCAATCACAATCGACGAGCCAAGAAAACGAACAACTTCAACAAGATATCGGCGAATTGCTAGATGTTGTATGTGAAATCGAATCTGGTAATCTCACCATTACAGCACAGGTAAACGATCGCGCTACCGGGCTAGTGAGCGATACTCTCAACCGATTGATCGAGGAATTGGGCCGAACGCTACGACAAGTATCAGTAGCGGCATACCGAGTCGATGCCAATAGTAAGACCCAAAAAGATCTGGCAGCTACTGTCGCTCAAAGCACCAGCAAGCAGTCTGAAGAAGTCGGTCAAATGTTGCTGTTGACGCGCAATGTCCGCCAGTCAGCCCAAAATACCATGCAGCAGTTGAATGTGACTAATCAATCTTTAGTGACGCTGCAATCTTCAGTTACTGAGGGACAGGGCACGATTTCCAGTCTAGATCGGGAAATTGATGTATTACAAGCTGGGAGCGATCGGATCGTCCAAGAGATTAAAACTCTGGGTGAATTCGTCGGTCTTGCCGACAGGTTTGTACAAGATCAAGGTGAAATCGTGACTCAGACTCAGATTTTGGCACTCAACGCCTCTCTGGTAGCCGCTAGAGCCGCCGAACAGCGCGACCCCAAACAGTTTGCTGGCGTAGCGCGAGAATTTGAATTAATCGCCACCCAAGTCAGTCAACTAGCACAACAAACTAGTGAAGGTTTGGCAAGCCTAGAGCAACGGAGTTCTCAAATTCACCAGGTGGTGTCATCAGTAGATGTCGATGTCCAAAAATTGGGTGGATTGGTGAATACTTTCACCCAAGGTGTCAAACAGGCTAGCGACGTGTTTGCGACGGTACAAGCAGTTACAGCCCAAGTTGTCGAGTCAGGAAATCTGGTTTCTACAGCCAGTCAGCGGATTGTAACCGCAACGGATTCCACAACGATCGCGATCGAATCGATCTCTACTCTCAGTCAAGAAATTTCGCACCAGTCCCAAGATGCCCAAAATTTAGGCGACCAACTAAATATTCTCTCCACAAATCTACTAGAAAACATCCAAATCTTTAAGCTACCAGCCGCACCAGTCACCGAACATAACACCCTAGAACTTGCCATCTAAGTGCATACAACATTGCTGCTGTTGGGTTAAGCCTCGAAACCCAACCTACATTACTCCTTACTTCTTACTCCTTACTCCTTACCCCTTACTCCCATCTCCCATCTAGTAAAATTATGACTCTCGATCGATCGACAATTTCCCCGATAAAGTCCTTTGTGCAAAAGCACCTAGTTAAGACGATTATCGTCTCCACTTGTCTGAATTTGGGATTGACGGGGGCTGCAACTTGGAATGTATATAATACATCACATCAGTTGGAAGTAAATGCCCCCAATCCCAGTACTACATCCGCAAATGAGCTTCAAGCCCAAAGTCAGGCTAGATCGAACGCGATCGGCTTAGAACTACTCAGCCTGGGTCTATCGATCGTGACGGGTGTGTTTATCGTGCTGGCGGTTAGCAGCTATATTCGCGATCGAGAACGAGATCGCCAGTCTGTTGAAACAGTTCAAGCCAGTTTAGTCGCGCTCAACGGTAAACTCCAGCAAGAAGACCGATTGCGATCCGAGCAACAGGCACGATTCGCCCAAGAGAATACTACTCTCCAAATAGACATAGCACATATTCTTGATATTGTAAACTTGCTAGAAGATGGCAATTTGACTATCCAAGCCGATGTCAACGAACGATCGACTGGGCTGATTGGCGATACGCTCAATCGGACGATCGAGTCGCTACACCAGATTATTAGCGTCGTCGTATCTAGTGCCGATCGGGTAGTTACCAATGCGGTGGGACTAGAGGAATTAGCGGTAGAAACCGCTAATCAAGCACAAAACCAAACTAGATCGATCCAACAGATCGAAATGTCGATCGCCCAAGTCAATAGCCTCAGCGAGAACTCCTATCAGCAAGCATTAGCCACTACCGATGCCGTAGAATTGGCTCAAGCCGCGCTGAGTGCAGGTCAGCAAGAAATGAGTGGGATGGCGGATGGGATTGCTTCGCTTCAGCAAGGTACCGAGCAGATTGTCAAACGGGTGCAGACCCTGAATGAATTCGTCGAATTAGCCGCACAGTTTTCCAAAGATCGCAAGCGGGTAGCCGCACTGACGCGAGTACTAGCCCTGAATGCTTCGCTACTTTCAACACGGGCATTAGCAGAGCGCGATCCCGCTCAGTTTGCCAGTTTGGCGCATGAGTTTAAAACTATTGCCGATCGCGTCAATGAATTATCAGAAGACAATAACACCAGTCTGGTTGCACTCCAACATCGTACCAACCAAATTCAAACCGTGACTTCTGGACTCGATCGAGATATCGCCGATATCGATCGACTAGTCCAAAAATTCACAGATGAGATGGGTAAATCGCGTCAGGCTTTTACCAATATTCAACTAGTAACCGATCGAGTCGCCATCGTCGGCGAACGAGTCAGTAGTTCCAGTCAAGATATCATCCAAGTAGTTGGCGATACCCTAACTGCTATCCAGGCGATCGGCGTTATCGCTCAAAATACCGAGTACAAAGCATTAGCAACTCAAGAACAGATTCAAGTCACCCGGCATCTGGCGCGCAATTTACTCGATCGAGTCGAGTTTTTCCAACTGCACGATGCCACGCCTAGCAAGCTTCCCAACTTTTTACCACCCGCCGATTCCACCGTCGTCAAAAATCCAGAAGTGGTATACAAGCTGCTTTTACCCTCTTAGGTTCGCTCGATCGATAACCCGATCGAATTTCCAGCAGACAGTTAATAAATAAGTAGGTAGTTGCAATTATTTATAAAATAGATCGTGCTTGAAACCTAGTTCGTGGGCAGTGCCCACCCTACAAAATATCTACAAAGCTACCGCTGCGCCGATTACAATAACTTACCGCTCATTACTCCCTAATCGATCGATTTACCCAAAATGGCGATGACCCCCGACAATTCAGCCGAAGCGCAGTTACAACAAGAGTTGCGGGAAATGTTTCTCGTCGATACCCAGCAACAACTAGAAACATATTTTGACACCATCCAACAATTGCAACCAGCATCGTGGATTGCCGATATTCAATCGATTTACCGGGCGATTCACACAATCAAAGGTGGTGCAGTTACCGTCGAAGCAAATAGTATGCTGTATGGAGCGATCGCGCTCGAAGATTTACTCTCAGATTTACGATACCTGGAAATTTCACCACCGCTCGATGATGGCGAGTTGGGTAAAATACTACTAGAAGCTGGCGAACTACTGGCTAGTTGTCTGGAACTTTCGGAGCCAGCTAATTATGGCGATCTAGAGGATGGCGAGCGAACCCAGTTGACAATCCAACGACTGCAAACTCTTCACGCTCAGGTTAAAGCACGCTATTTACCAGACTGGAATGAAATGAAGCAAGTTCATCAAGAATTTGCCGAACAGGGTTTTGATTTGGTGGTTTTAGATCTAGAAATGGAATTAGCTAATATTCCAGATCGGGGCGATATTCCGCCGCAAATTATGAGCGCGGCGCAAGCTGCGATCGACCAACTTACATATATTGGTACCGAACTCGAATTAGATCGAGGGTGGACGCTATTACTTCAACGTGGCGAACGGTTAATTGGTAATCCTCATGGATTATTATGGCGATCGATCTGGCTACCATATTTTCAGGTACTCAAAACCTGTATCAAAAATAGTGGTGAGATTAGCGATGCCGAACTCGATCGATTAGATGCTTTGATAATTACTACCGCTGAAGCTAGTCTCATCCCACTTGAATTAGATATTCTTAACGATCCTAGTTTCGATCTCTCCATCGATCTGGGCGATCTTTCGATCGAATCTGCCGCTTTAGGATCGGACGATTTATCAGGCTTAATAAATAATTTCTTCCTGGATGAAGAGATGTTCCCAGTTGCCACAACTGGAGAACCGACCTCAGAGCCAATCGTTGTCGATGCTGTGCCATTAACAATTGAATCGAAGGAAGATTTATCAGGCTTACTAAATGACTTCTTCATCGACGAGGAAATATTCCCAGTTACGACAACTGTAAAACCAATCGAGGAGCCGATCTCGATTGTCAATTATACATCATTGAAAATCGAACCTAACGAAGAGTTGTCAGGCTTATTAGATGACTTCTTCCTGGACGAAGAAATATTTCCAGTTGCGGCAATTACTCTGCCGATCGAGGCACCAGTCATTCTCGATGCTACGCTACTCGCAATCGAACCTAATGAGGATTTATCAGACTTATTAGATGATTTCTTTATCGATGAAGATTTTGAAGTCAATCTACCTAAATCGCTCCAGTTAGAAACATCTAGCTCGGACAATATTACAGCACCAGCCGAATTAGATGAATTTGATTTAATTGCATTAGTTGAAGATGAATTATTTGTAACTACCGAGCCAGTTGTCGCAATCGCAGATCCTCAGATCGTGACTAATGCGGCGGTAGAAGTCAAACGGGGAATTTCGATTCCCGTACCCCTCGAACGACTGGATCGATCGGCCCAACAAGT
>NZ_JANYJC010000215.1 GCF_025361915.1 Chamaesiphon sp. GL140_3_metabinner_50 | reverse complement strand
CAAACTACCCTAGCATTGCGCGATCGCGAAGCACAATTGCGCCTAGCCACCGAAGCATCCAAATTGGGTCTGTGGTTTTGGAATCTCGAAACCGACACCCTCACCTGGACGGAGCAGTGTAAAGCGATCTTTGGCTTGCCTGCGAATGCGGATATATCCTATGAAATTTTTCTCGCCGCGATCCATCCCTACGATCGCCAGCGCACGCAGGAGGCAGTGACGCGATCGATGGAGGATCGGACGGTTTTCGATATCGAATACCGCTCCTGTTGGCCGGATGGGACGGTACATTGGGTCGCGGCTAGAGGTTCTTACACCTACGATTCGACTGGCACACCCACGCAGATGCTAGGTGTAGTCATCGATATCACCGATCGCAAACTAGCCGAGGAAGCATTGCGTGTTAGTGAGGCGCAACTAGCAGTAGAGCTAACCGATATGCAGAAGTTACAGCAGATTAGCTCTCAGTTGATTGGCCAAGATAACGTCGATGCTCTCTATCAGCAGATTCTAGACGCAGCGATTTCCTTAATGTGTGCCGATTTGGGTATCGTTTACATGTTCGACCCCGACAGCAATGAGCTACATCTGCTAGCATCACGGGGGCTGCCTTCAGCAGCGGCAGAGTTTTGGCAATGCGTGAATATTGATGCAACAAATACGGCTAGCGGTCGGGCTGTCACCAGTTGCGAACGAATCTTTGTCAGCGATGTCGAAACCTGTGACGAGCTAGTCGGCACAGCAGACCTCGATTATGCTCGACTCAGTGGCATTAGATCGGTACAGTCTGTACCACTAATTTCGCGCAATGGTCGGATCGTCGGTACAATTTGCACCCAGTGGCGGACACCGCATCAGCCTTCAGCCCGCCGATTGCGCTTGCTCGACGTACTCGCTAGGCAGGTAGCCGACTTGCTCGATCGTAAACTCGCCGAAGCCACCCTCGCCGAACGCGCCCACCAACTCGCCGACCTCAACAGTCGCCTCGCCCAATCCGAAGTCCAGCTCCAAGAGCGCAATCAAGAGCTAAATAGCTTCGTCCACATCGTCTCCCACGACCTCAAGGCACCGCTCCGCGCAGTTAGCAATCTGTCCGTCTGGATCGAAGAAGACTTTGAAGGCACGGTTTCGGCAAATACCACCGAGCAGATGAATCTGCTCAGAGGTCGAATCAAGCGGATGGAAGGGATGATCGATGGACTGCTCGAATATGCCCGCCTCGGTCGTCAAGATAGTCAGGTAGAGCTTGTTTCAGTTGCCGATTTAGTAGCTGAAGTTATCGAATCGATCGCACCACCACCGACATTTTCGATTAGTATTGCCGCCGAGATGCCCACCCTCGCCGCCAATCGACTGCTACTATCTCAAGTCTTCGCCAACCTGATTAGCAATGCCTTCAAACATCACAACAGATCCGATGGTTCCATCCGCATCTCCAGTCGAGAGCTAGGCGAATTTTATGAATTTGCCGTAACTGATGATGGCCCAGGCATCGCACCTGAATATCGCGATCGAGTATTCGTCATTTTTCAATCCGCAAACCCTCAAAAACATCCCGACAGCACAGGCATCGGTCTGAGCATCGTCAAAAAAATTGTCGAAACCGCTGGCGGTCGGATTTGGCTAGAGTCAGAACTGGGTCGGGGTACTACCTTCTACTTCACCTGGCCGAGGGATTTGGCGATCGGGCCAGCCTAGTAGCTGGCTTAAATCTAGTTGCTAGCAGCCTAAACTAGCTCGCGTCGAGACTCCAGTAACAGGATTAACACCATCGGCACGTTCGCAGAGTAGTTTGGCCTGCGCTCGATCGATCAGGGCATCGGTAAAATCTGCTCCGGTAATCTTAGCACCATAAAACCGCGATCGGGTCAGGGTGGCTTCGGTTAAAATTGCATTAGTCAGATCGGCTTCATCAAAAGTCGCTCGATCGGCTAAGGCACCAGTTAAATTCGCACCAGAAAGATTTGTCTTGAGCATCACTCCCATCGTCAGCATGGCGTTGGTAAGATTCGCCCCACTAAAATTCACCCCGCGCATTTCTGAGGATACAAACACGCCACCAGTCAGGTCTTGTCCGGAAAAGTCGCGATCCCTCACATCAATCCGACTATAATTAGTTTGAGCAGCAAGGGTAAAATCGTTAATACCCACAGCTAACCAAATCGATGCCACCAGTAGCAGCCGAGTCAACCATCGAGCGCAGAATTTAGATAGAGACATAAATAAGATAATTAGTATTTAAGAATGTAGAGCCGATCGCCAAATTATTAGTACCAATTTCTAGTCTAACCCTTACTACTATCAATACGGTTCGGTTAGCTTCGTTTGAGATCTAAATCCCCCAACCCCCTTAAAAAGCGGATGCGCGAACTGTTCGGGTTCCCCGACAGTGTAGCGCACCAAGCAGGGGGCTTTAAAGTCCCCCTTTTTAAGGGGGATTTAGCGGCGGTTTTATTCTGGGGTTCCCCCAGAATAAAAAACCGACAAGACAGGGGGATTCCAACCTAAGCCGGAGCAATTAGAGCGAGATATGTTCTGAACCGAACCGTATTGTTACCACTATCCCCTATCCCCGATCCCCTAGATGATTATTGAATCGATCGAAATCGAAATGGACATTACCGCCGCTCTAGGGGCATTAGATTTAGAAATTGAATCCAAGCTTAAAAACTGGGGCGAACCCCTGCGGTGGGCGATTACAGCAGTCGATCGCGAGACAAATATCGCCCAGATCGAAGCGATCGTCATTAAAGAATAAGCTGTCGAGCAGGTTAACTTACTTACCGCATCCTGGCTCTAAATCGGCAATTGCCGACTATGGCACAGCAAAGATGCCAAAACTCTATCCCCCGGTACAAAATATGGATAAAATAAAAATAGATTGAATTCTAGGTGGGCGGATGCAACTCGACTGGCGATCGGTATAAATTTCGTTACGATGGTAAGTAGCGAGATTTTAGATGTTGGTGGTTGACTGCTCGATCGCTGGGAAATCGATCTTTATCCCTTCATGACTAAGAATAATCTGTGTTTGTCCTTAACGGTTATGAATATCTACTCGGCTTTATGCTGACATGTAGCCTGGTGCCGATTTTAGCATTATCAGCATCGAAATTACTGCGTCCTAGCGGTGGTGGGGCAGAACGACGGACGACCTATGAATCGGGGATGGAACCGATCGGTGGTGCGTGGATTCAGTTTAATATCCGCTATTATATGTTCGCCCTGGTCTTTGTAGTCTTTGACGTAGAGACAGTATTTTTATACCCGTGGGCAGTAGCATTCAGTCAGCTAGGGTTACTTGCTTTTATTGAAGCTCTCGTTTTTATCGCAATTCTCGTGGTTGCGTTAGTTTATGCTTGGCGCAAAGGAGCCTTAGAATGGTCATGATTTCTAATGATGTTAATAATTTAGAGCGGATTTCTAATCCGATCGAGCGTCCGCAAGTGACGACCGATTTGTCGGAAAATGTGATTTTGACAACGGTAGACGACCTCTATAATTGGTCGCGGTTATCGAGCCTATGGCCGTTATTATTTGGTACCGCCTGCTGTTTTATCGAAATGGCAGCAATGATCGGCTCTCGGTTTGATTTCGACAGATTTGGACTAGTACCCCGCGCGAGTACTCGTCAGGCAGATTTGTTGATTACGGCTGGGACGATCACCATGAAAATGGCTCCAGCACTAGTCCGGCTGTACGAACAAATGCCCGAACCCAAGTATGTCATCGCGATGGGTGCTTGTACGATCACAGGTGGGATGTTTAGTGCCGATTCGCCAACTGCGGTGCGTGGTGTCGATAAACTCATCCCTGTCGATGTCTATCTCCCCGGCTGTCCGCCGCGTCCTGAAGCATTAATGGATGCACTCATTAAGCTGCGGAAAAAAATTGCCAACGAGTCGATGCAAGAGCGGAATTTATTAAATCAAACTCACCGTTATTACAGTACGACGCATAACATGAAAGTCGTATCGCCAATTTTAACTGGTGCATATCTCCAAACTGGTACTCACGATCGCCCGCCTGCGGAAATCGCCGCCGCAATGGGAATGCCAGTCTCACCCGCGCTCGTTACCGCTCAAAAACAGGAGGTAGAACGTGGCTGAGGAAGAAACTAAGCCAACGGCAGAAATTACGCCAGCCGCAGCCCCCATCGTCCCGGCGGGTAAAATATCCCAATGGTTGACGCAAAACGGATTTGTCGATCATACTGCTCTAGATAACGATAAGCAGAATGTTGAAGTAATCCGGGTTGATGCTCAGTTCTTGTTACCTGTAGCAACTGCTCTGTATGCTTATGGCTTCAATTACATGCAGTGTCAAGGTGGTTACGATGCTGGCCCAGGTGAAGATTTAGTGAGTTTTTATCACTTAATTAAGCTCAGTGATAATGCCATCGCACCTGAAGAAGTCCGAGTAAAAGTATTCTTATCTCGCGAAAATCCAGTTGTACCGTCAGTATATTGGATCTGGCGAACTGCTGATTGGCAAGAGCGAGAAACCTTCGACATGTATGGAATTGTCTTTCAGGGACACCCCAATCTCAAGCGGCTGTTGATGCCAGAAGATTGGGTCGGATATCCACTCAGAAAAGATTATGTCTCGCCTGATTTTTACGAGTTGCAAGACGCTCATTAATTAATTTTCCTCGCTACGGAGCGGGGATTTTTTGAATCGTGAAGTTAAATTGAATGGTTCTGAACTGTGATTAGAATGATTAATTGATAAACTTTGATTATGAAAACACCTCATCATAGTCCATCATTAAATCATCACGATCGTGGTTCAGACAGTGTGCATCGCCCTGGTTACTGAGCGGAGCCGAAGTGACCAGCTAAGTTTTAGGCATAATTTACTTCATAAATAATTGCACCTACCTACTTAGAACGATCGATAAATGGACTACGATCGTAAAATTTACCTCATCATAGTTTGTCATTAAATCATTCTAATCATAGTTCAAACACTTGGAATGAATTAGCTACAGATGCGATCGAACAGGCGATGTTAGAATTGGGATGTGTATTCCTTAATTAGGCTCATGACATTAACCCTCAATCTGCCAGCAGAATTAGAGCAATATCTCTTGCAAGAAGCTAGGGAGCAAGGGGTTTCAATTGAAGCGATGACATTACGGCTACTGACATCTGTTGTGACAAAGCAGAAACCAGCCGATGTTGTGTCGTCCAAGCAACCCAGAGTGTTTGGGCAATATCAGGGGAGAATTTCGATGAGTGAAGACTTTGACGATCCTTTACCAGATTCTTTTTGGTTGGGCGAGTCATGAAGCTACTGCTAGATACCAACGTTTTTATCTGGCTCAATGATGCACCGCAGCGAGTGAGAGCGCAAGTCATGACGATTATCGCTAATTCAGACAATGACTTGTTCTTGAGTTTGACGAGTATTTGGGAGCTGCAAATCAAGATCCAACTCGGAAAATTACAATTGAGCGATGCTCTCCCCGATATTTTAAGAACTCAGCAGGTAGATAATAACCTACAGATTTTAACTATTAACCTCAGTCACATTTGGGCTTTAGAAAATTTACCATATCATCACCGCGATCCCTTTGACAGGTTGTTAATCGCTCAAGCACAAATTGAAGGAATGACCTTGGTATCGGCGGATGGGATGTTCGAGCTGTATGACGTAGATTTGCTATGGTAGATTTCGCTATTTACTTGCTTTGAGATTGCTGGGTAACTAATTGTTGACCCTCACTAGACGTTGCAAAGCCCAGAAATGCTTTAACGGCATCATTTGGTTGACCTTTATAAGCGTAGGCTAGCGTGCGCTTGTAGGGGTAATTAGCCGCATCGGGTGAGCTACCGTCGATCGCGATCGATCGTACTGTCGATTGATTGGCAGCCTGAGCGAAAGTCGCATAGCTAATGCCATCGGTACCGAGAGCTTGAAATAAGGGGGTGCTAGCATCGCGCTCTAAGACCTTAAAATTGCCACCAGAGCCAAAGCCTTTATTTTGTAGCCCGATCTCCTGAAAAGACTGGTGGGTGCCACTGACGATCGGCCGTAAGATCGGTCTAATGGGTACAGCTTTACCACCAACCTCCGACCAGTTTTTAAGTTCGCCAGTAAAGATCTTGGTGACTTGCTCGGAGGTTAAACCCCCACTCAGGGCACTATCTTGCCCCACGACGATCGCAATTTTATCTTGGGCAATCGGCACGGCGACTAAGCCTTGCGCTTGTTCTGCGGCAGTAAGTCCGCGCGAAATTCCGGTAATATCGATCGTCCCAGCAGCGAGATCTGCTAAACCTTTACTAGAACTAGAAGCTATGGTTTGAGCGCGAACGCCAGGGAATTTTTGCTCGAAACCCATTTTCAGAGCTTTGTTAAATTGCACCATGCTGGTGGCACCACCGATTTTGACCACAGTTCCCGCCGCAACTGCGGTTGGCACATTGAAGGCGACTGTAGGTGTCTGGCTGGCTGGATTTGTGGGACTACTAGGATTATTAGGACTACTGACGATCGGCGGCGACGAACTACTTAACTTATTGTAGGCGGCATATCCTAACCCAGACAGAGCCAAAGCTCCAGCAATGTAAACGATCGGTGGGGGGCCTTTTTTAGCAGTCATATTTTTAATTACGGGGTAACTCAGAACTATTTGCGGTTAATTTCGCCAGTCGCTCGTTGACTTGCGCTTGGAGTTCGAGATCGCTATTTTCATTCGTGAGTTCCGAGCGATTTTGCGAAATATCTGCGAGAATTTTTTGCTGCATTTCGTACTCGGTTGCCTGCATTTGGGCATTTTCGAGAGTAGATCTGGCAGAGCTGTTGTTGAATCCATCATTGACGCGGGCGATTTCGCGCAGGGCAACATTAACGCGCGACAAATCTTTAGTATTCTGAATTTCGGTACGATATTGCGCTAGTTCTAGCTGTTCTTGGGTTAAGCGATTTTGAGAACTAATTAGTAACTCTTCAGCGCGATCGACTTGGGTATGTAGCTGTGCTAATAACTGTTCTTGCTGAATGACTCGTGCCAGTGTCAGCCGTGCCTCTCGCTCGCGCCCTGCTTGAGCCGATTTCGCAGCAGAGCGTTCTAGTGCGGCAATTTCTTTCGCCTGGGTGTCGTATTGCCGTTGGAGCTTGGTATAGGAACTGGCTTGCTGCTCCACAGCAGCAGAGAGACTAGCGACAGATTCCGTCATCAGATCGAGCGCGCGTTCGGCAACAGCCAAAGTCTCTGCTTGGCTAGGCGCAGGAATGGATGCCTCTTTACCCCACAGCCAGTCCCAGACGGCGATCGTCGCGGCTCCCGCCCGATCGCCCATCAACCAGTTCACAAAGTTTTGACCTTTCATTTGTCTGGGTTATGAGCTGAAGTAGTTTAGCCCGATTATAACGCAGCCCCGATCGTTCTCGATCGGCATCGAGTCTGAATCTGCGGCGATCTGGACTAATTAGGCACTGCCGCTCAACCAATGAAACTGATACTAGAACTAGGTTTGACAGATGCGATCGCCCCAATATCTTTGTAACTCTTAACACAAAACCACTGCGGAGCCAGTCTAGACTTGGTAAAATGCAAAAAAGATCGATCTCCGTGCCTGGGTTGTTGTCTGAGTCAATCGCGAGCGAATTTAGTTATAAACAAAATTATTATGGTAACCTCCGTTTCAAAACCATCATCGAATGATGAAATCAGACCAGGTGTAAAACGTCCCGCTAAAGAAACTCTCCTCACGCCTCGGTTCTACAC
>NZ_JANYJC010000185.1 GCF_025361915.1 Chamaesiphon sp. GL140_3_metabinner_50 | reverse complement strand
GTGGAGCGAAATCGTCATCCCTCCTGCTGTTTTCCTCGCGATCGTTGGCTTTGTCGATAACATTGTCGCTAAAATCATGGCGTGAATGAAACACGCCTGGTGTGTGCGTTGCTTTGTTCTCGCGAAAAAGGAGAATTTCTGTCTATACCGTCTATCTGGATTGAGTAATAAAAATGCCCGATATTTATGACGAAGAACCGATTCAGGTCAATCGAATGCTGGCGCGAAAGCCAGGGATTGCCGGAATTTCGGCGGATGTCTTTGCGGTCGCGATCGTCATGGACGTAATTTTATTCTTTCTTCGATCGATGTTTGAGTTGGGCTGGGATGTATTCGTTTTTGCCGTCATCATCGTCGATATGACCTGGCTGATCCTGACCATTCGGGGTGTCTATCGATTCGTCGGCAAATTCATCAAGCCACCTGTATATTATCGCGCCAATATCCCCTACGTTCCTGTATTATCCAATGCCAGCTATCCAATTCCGCAAACGTTCCGCAGCGAAGACTAAACCGCATCCGGTCTTAAAACCCGTGCGAGCAGTGCTGACTCCAGGTGGTAAGCCGGAACTGTTAATCCCGATCGAAGGCGAGCTACAACTAGTTACCCACATCGATTTTAATTGCGATGGACAGAAATTTGGCGCGTATTTACTCCGCGTGGGTAAAACTAAATGGCGGTTAGTCTTCGGGTTTGATGTAGCTGGCATCCACCCGAATTTGCCGTACCAGCAAATTAAGCCGATTTACAATCGCATCTGTGCTGGATTCAAAAGCTTACCAGATGGCGAAGCGTTGACTATCCACATGAAGTCGTTTCGGGATAACGCCGATCGAATTCAGGAGTTGCAACAGACGATCGATGGATGCGATTCGGAGCTATTGCGGTATATTTTAACGACCGAACAAAAACGGACGCAGGAATTAACTCAAGCCGGATTAAGAAAACCGAAATCTCTTCGGATTTATGTGACTCACACATTCGATCCGGATGCTGATATCAATGACGATCCCGTCGCCAGTGTTGCTAAGGGTTTCTACAAAGTCTTAGCCAAGTTTTCTGGCGCAGAAAAGATTGCTAAAACGCGAGAATTTTCCGAGCTTTTGGAAAGTGGGGTTAATGCCTTCCACCGCTGGGAGCAGATCCTCAATCATAAAATGGGCTTGGGCGTTACCCCGCTTACAGCCCAAGGACTTTGGGGCGATCTGTGGGCGCGGCTGAATTCGACCCCTGCGCCGCCTGTGCCCCAGACGATCGGGTTCGATGGGAAAAATCTCAGCGAACGAGTCGAGCGTCCACTCCATCCATTATCAATGCTAATTAACGATCGGCACAGTCTGCCCAAAACAGATAATTCCTGCATTAAAGTCAAGGGTAAAGTCGTCAAAGTGATGACGATGATGGACAATCCCTCCCAATGGGAAAATCGCCAGGATGCTCTAACTTATATTTGGAATAAGCTCGGTGACGACAGTATTTATGATACCGAAATCGTCACTCAAATCGTCAAACAACCTGTCGGTAAATCCAGTAAAAAGCTCAAAGATCTGACCGACGAGCAAATTTACAAAGCAAATGAGGCTGAAGCTACAGGCGAAGTTAACGTTGCAGCCCAAATTAATGCGGAAGAAGCGATCGAAGCTCAAGCCATTCTCCATCGGGGGGACTTTGCCTTAAAAATTGCTTCGACTTGGCTCGTGCATCGGGATGATATCGAGGTACTGAATCGGGATTGTGCGGCTTTGAGTTCAAAATTTTTGTACCCAGCAAATCTCTGTGAAGAAGAAGTGCTGTGTTGGAAAACTTGGTTGCAGACTTTTCCGGTCAACTGGGACTACATGATGACCCATATCTCCGATCGCCGTGGCGAAGTATTTACCAATGTCGCGCCAGCCGTATTACCCCTGACTCGAATTAGCAGTAGAGATCGGTGCGGGTTCGAGCTGGTATCGGAAAATGGTGGCGTACCGCTATATATCGATTTAGTTAGCCCTGGCACTCAGAAAAATATAATCGTCATCGCCAAAAAACGCAGTGGTAAATCTGTGGCGATGATTCAATTAATCAATGGGGTGTTAGGGCATAACCTCCCTGTCACGATCGTCGATTGTCCGACATCTAGAGAAGCTGCCTCATTTGAAGATTATACCCGCATTCAAGGTGGATCTTATTTCGATCTTAAATCCGAATGTAGCAACATCTTTGAGTTGCCAAATGTCTCCCACTTGTCGCCCGCAGATCGGGAGGATCGGCGCAAGGACTATGAGGACTATCTGCTCGAAGTTTTGCAAGCTCTCGTCTTGAGTTCGCGATCGGCTCAGATCGACCCCCAATTTTTATCCCTCGTCCGTACCTTACTCGTCCTGGTATTAACTAAATTCTTTGCAGCTAGGGAAATCCAATCTCGGTATAAAGCGGCAAAACAAGCTGGATTTGGTAGTCCCGCATGGGAAAAATATCCCATCCTGGAAGACTACATTCGGTTCTGTACCCCTGCCCGCATCGGCGTGAGTGATGCCAAGCAAATCGAAGCTTTACGCTACATCGCGACCCAGTTAACTGGCTGGTCGCAAAGTTCGATTGGTGCTGCCTTCTGCCGTCCTTCGACTTTCAAACTCGATGCCCAGTTGCTGGTGATGGGTTTGCGGGGGATTGAAAACCCTGAAGATATGGCAATCATGGGGATGGTCGTGTACGGGACATCGCTCAGACGAGCGTATGGGTTCAAAAAATCGCTATTTTTCTTAGATGGCTAAATTAGCCCAACGCGCCAAAAAAGTATAAGTACATTTCAAACCATTGCTATGTCAGGTTTTCAGCATTTTAACTGGAAGGTTGCCAATAGTGCGAAATCATATCTCATATCTTTAGTTCATGCACTTTGAATCTAGCAGCGGTTCTAGCATGATCGATTGGGGTGAGATCTAAGATATCAATTGAAACCAATACACAGTGCGGAAAGTATACTTTCCGCACTCTCCAAAAGTCCAGGGAAAAAGAACTTCATTCAGGTTTTTACGCGCTCCTGCGGGAAGAGAACTTTGGCTAGTTATGGGCTAAATGTACAATTTTGGTGCGTTGGGCTTTTTTAGCC
>NZ_JANYJC010000177.1 GCF_025361915.1 Chamaesiphon sp. GL140_3_metabinner_50 | reverse complement strand
CGGGCTTAGGATTGGCAATTGCTAAATCGATCGTCGAGCAGCATCATGGATCGATTAGCGTCCAAAGCAACTTGGGCGAAGGGGGTAAATTTATCGTTAGATTGCCTGCTATTTCCTCTTCTAATTAAGTAAGATTTGAATTAATACAAAGCTAGCCACTGTTAGTAAAAAATAACCAAACCACTTCTGCAATTTATGAGCGGGGACAAACTTAGCTAGATGCGTACCGATGATGCTCCCTAGCGCAGCCGCAAGCGTAAAAGAGCCAGTCAGATACCAATCGATCGATACGTGCCCCAAATAACCGAGTAACCCAGCTCCAGAGTTCAAAGAAATAATTGCTAGCGATGTCGCAATTGCCTTTGGCATCGTCAGATTTCCGAATAGCACTAAAGCCGGAACGATCGCAAAGCCACCCCCTACCCCCACTAATCCAGTTAAGATGCCGACTCCGAATCCTTCCGTCAACAGCCATAGCCAACAGTACTTACAAACGGGTCGCGGATAGCTACTGAGGGGATCTCGCTCCTCTGGCTCGCCGATCGAACTATCGGTGCGGGGTTGACGAAGAATCATAAACCCAGCAGCTACCAGCATCGCTACTGCAAATAACACCATTTGCAAAGTTGCGGTGATAAACGAATATCCAGCTAACTTTGCTCCCAAAAAAGCTCCAATTGTCGTTGACGAGCCAAAAATGAGTACTGTCTTGAGATCGATTTGCTTGCGCCGCGAGTGCGGGAATAGTCCCAATAGACTGACCACCCCAACCACGATCGAAGTCATCGCGATCGCCGATTTGGGGGCGATCCCCATCACATATACTAGGATTGGTAAAGTCAACACCGAACCTCCACCACCTAGTAAACCCAAGCTAATACCCACTCCTATAGCAAGGCTATATCCCACTAGCCAAGTCATGACACTTTCGCCCTTTGATTGTAAGGAAGTTTGGCAAGCAGCATTCCCATCGCACAAGTATCCGAGATCCCTGCAAATACCAACCCACAACCAACAAAACCACTCAAGAGTAAGAACCAAGGCGATACCAATACACCACACAGAGTACCGATCGCGACCAAGGAACCCGCTACAATTTGTACCTGCCGCCAGAGACTAATCGGTGCTCGTTCGTCGCTGTGAGTGGGGTAGGCAGAGGTTTTCCAGGCATTCAAACCACCTTCAAGATGGATGACTTCCATCCATCCAGCTTCAAAAAGTCGATCGGCAGCCCGAACGGAGCGTTTACCAGATTGACAGTACAGCACGACTTGTCGATCTGGTTGCCGATCGATCGCCACAGGGTCGAACGTCGAGAGTGGCAGTGATACTGAGCCAGTAATATGCTCGCTGGCGTATTCGCCAGCTTCGCGGACATCTAGCAAGATTGCTTGACGATCTCTCAGTAGCCGATCGAGACTAGGGGGATCGATTGCCTGTAACTTAGGATTGATAGGAACTGTCATAATTAGTTTCTAGATATTAAAGCTCGATCGATTGATTAACGCTGGTTAAATTGCCACAATGTTCGTTAGCAGGTATCGCCGCTGCCATCTGCTGTGGATCGGGCAAGTTTAAATTTGTCATGAACTCGATGAACTGTTGACGGCTGCGTCCGACAAATCGCGGATTGAACAGTTTTTCTTCGCCAATGGTAGATCCGGTCAGCCCTCGATAGTCATGGGCGGGATAAACTAGAGTGCGATCGGGCAAAGTAAACAATCGCTCGGTTACAGAGTCAAATAAGCGACCCGCATCGCCACCTTGAAAATCAGTGCGCCCGCAACCGCGAATCAGCAGGGCATCCCCACTCAACAAGTGAGTTCGATCCACCAGATATGCCATGTGATTATCTGTATGTCCGGGTGTAGCAATCGCCTGAATTGCGATCGCCCCAATTTTTAAGTTTTCACGATCTTGAATAAATAAATCGGCACAACTCACGCTAGCTCCGTCAGGAACGACCCCTTGACAGTGGGTGAGTTCCCGCAGCTTGGCAGTTCCAGTAACATGGTCGGCATGAATATGAGTTTCTAAGCAATACTTGAGGATGACACCCAACTCGCTAAGTTGTTGTAGATCTCGTTCTACTCGTTCGATTACTGGGTCGATTAAGATTGCTTCTTTGCTATCCAAATCGGCGATGATGTATGTATACGTACTCGTTTCCCGATCGAGCATCTGGCGAAAAAGCATAGCATCGAACTCCTTGTAGTTTGAGTGGCAATATACTAATCAATCATATTGCCATATAGTAATATAGTCAATATACCAAGTCAATCGAATCGCTGCTCATTCATGCAAATCAACCCTGGCGCAATCGCCCAACTTGCCGATTACTTTAAAGT
>NZ_JANYJC010000145.1 GCF_025361915.1 Chamaesiphon sp. GL140_3_metabinner_50 | reverse complement strand
CACAGACTATTCATAAATAGCTTTTGATGAGCTGGTTGTACTGGCGATTGCGACGATCGATCTAGTTGAGTATGCGCCCATTTAAACCATTCATCTTTATCTAAATCTGCCGCACCCGGTTGCTGCTTGAGTCGAGCAATCGCCCTAGCAGTGCGGAGATCGAGCGGTAACGATACTGCGATCGCAATCCCGATAAATAGAAATAAATGCGAACCCAAACAGCCCAATCCGATCGCCAATGCCGTACAAATCGCCTTAAACACCACCCCAATATATGGATATGGCTGTAATAGTAAACCGACAATTTTACCCCCATCCAAGGGGTAAATCGGCAGCAAATTGAGCAAATTAATGCCGACCATCCACAGCCCAAATCCATGCCACCAAGCTAAATTTAAATTGCCATAACTAATAAATAGCATCGCCATACCGATTAAGATTCCTGGCAAAGGGCCGAGCATTAATACCCAAAACTTTTGAGATAGCGTCGCTCCTTCATTTTTACCCATTGCTACACCACCAAAAAATGGAATGAATAGCATACTAGTATTACGATAGCCAAAGAATTGCATTGCTAATAAATGACCGAGTTCGTGCAGCAAAATAATTACGAGTAACTGCACGCCAAAATCCCAGCCCATATATGGAATCGTGGCTAAATAAAAGGCAATGACACTAATTCCAAACCAAAAAAATTTAGTGCGGCGGCTAGATGTAGATGTTTGCGATTGCTCTAACATTTGGGCATTATCGATCGCGATCTCTGATGGAATTTCGATCGGTTGGGCTAGCGGTTGCGGTTTAGGGCGATGATAAATTAATCGATAGGCGTAGCCAAAAGTTTTAATTAACGGTCGGTTGTAAATACCATCGCCTACAGGTATAAAAGTTTTAACATCGATTAATAGATCGACATATCGATCGAAATGCTCGAAATATCGATTGCTAAAACCGATAATATCGAATCGGCGGACTATTCGATCGCTCATTCCCGAACATTGGTGGCGATGATAATCCCATTGTCGTGCTAAATTGTGAATGCGATTATCTGCTAGCGTTGTATTGGGAATATGTTCTAGAATTGCATAAGCCAATCGATCGACAGTCATTAATAAATGTCCGTCGGCAAACCAAGTATAAAAAGTAATCGAAAACGGATCTTTGCCTGTAACTGGATACCGGAGTTCGATTGTTGCAAAGTGAGAACCACTTTCATCTACTAATACTTGCTGCCATCTTACCGGAGGATGAATGCGATGAAATGGCACATATTCAATATAGCCACAATCGCGAAAGCCCAAGTCCTTGAGTTCGACAGCCGCCACATCGAACAGGGTGCGGATATATGCGGGGACTCGATCTGCGGTAACTACCGAGCCACTCATGCGCCCAAATCGCGATCTAGTCAAAATGATGACAGTCAAGCCGTATCGCAGTCCCGATAACATCACCACCCAACCACATAACAACCACAACCAATTCATAACATTTGGGACTTACAAGAGCTTAACTCAGGGTACCCAGAAATGTAGACTGAATTAGGGTGTGAGCAGGGAAATCGTAAATCGTCAATAAATTTACCGTACCTACACACTTAAAAACTGTAAAATCTCGGTATCGGTAGGTTGAGAGTCGATCGCACCAGCTTGTAGAGTAGTTAATGCTCCCGCTGCTGCTGCATAGCGAATTATCTGCGCGCCAGATGTCGCTCCGATGCCTAATTGATGGATTAATCCAGCCACAAAAGCATCGCCAGCACCTGTCGTATCGATCGCAGCTACCTTAAAAGCAGGTTGAGATCCGGTTTCTCCATTCAACCAATATGCCAGCTCGTTACCGCCATCTGTAACAAAAATTCCCAGCGCATTCGGTAAGTATTGCTGAAGCAATTGCGGTGAAGTTTTACCATAAATTAGTTCGGCTTCTTCTTTGGCAAACTTGACATAATGAGCTACTGCTAGTAGTTGCTGAATTTGGGGAATTGCTGCTTTGGGCGATGTCCAAAAAGTCGGTCGCCAATTGATATCTACCACAATTTTGACATCTTGAGCTGTGGCAAATTCTACCGCTTGCCAGGTACTCGCCGCGCTATTCGGATATGCTAATGCTAGTGTCCCCAACAGTAAAAAATCGGCACCAATGAATAGTTCGCTGGAGACTTCACTCAATTGACTATCGGCAAATTTGTCAGTGGGAATATCACCGAAACCACCAAAAATTCGATCGCCATCAGCAGTTCTAATTACCTGCACCTGACGGGTAGGAGCTGTGGGATGATATTGAAGTCCGGTAATATTTACGCCTTCACTAGCTAATTTAGCCGCTAGTTTCGCGCCAGCTTCATCTTCACCGACACAGCCGATAAATCTCGATCGATCGCCCATTTTTACCAGCGCACAAGCGACATTCGCAGGCGCGCCACCTGGTAGTGGAGTCCAAGATTTGACGCTCTCGCTACTGACTCCGATCTCGCACGCTAATAAATCGAATAGCACTTCACCAAGACAAATGACCGTAGACATTTAGGGGCTGGGGTTAGAGGATAAGGTTGGGGACTTGGGGACGAGGAGACTGGGGGGTGGGGGGACTAAGGGACTGGGAGACTAGGGGAGTTAAAATATCGATCGTTGAGTGTAAATTCAATCAAAAATAAAATCAGATGAATAACAATGTTGACCGACTATTGACTAGTTATCATTATCACTTACCAGAGGAACTCATCGCGCAGACTCCCGTAGTACCGAGAGATCGATCGCGGTTATTGGTTGTCGAACCTAATGATGGGTACCAACATCGTCATTTTCATGAAATTGGTGATTTTTTAAAGCCTGGAGATTTACTGGTATTTAATGATACTCGCGTGATTCCGGCGCGAATTTACGGCACCAAAACCACTGGCGCGCCTGTCGAAATTTTGTTACTTTCAGAACGAGAGCATAATTGCTGGTTGGCATTGGTAAAACCCGGACGCAAGCTGAAAATCGGTACTCAAATTGTTTTCCCTTCACGCGATCCTCATGGAAAAATTCCCCAGATTACGGCGACGATTATCGATCGAGACGAGCAGACAGGCGGTAGATTATTGCGGTTTGAATTACCAGACGATATACCATTAATTCAAGTGCTGGCTGATTTTGGCGAACTCCCATTACCTCCATATATCGACGAGCGCACATCTACTCCCGAACAGTACCAAACCGTCTATGCCAAAGTGCCTGGAGCGGTAGCCGCACCGACAGCAGGGCTACATTTTACACCCGAATTACTCGATCGATTGGCAGTGCAGAGCATCCAGCAAGCCTATGTGACTCTACACGTTGGGGTGGGGACTTTTCGCCCGGTAGAAGCTGAAGATATTACCACCCACAAAATGCACCACGAATGGCTGACAATTTCTAGTGAGACAGTCGATCTCATTCAAGCCACCAAAGCCGCAGGAGGCAAGGTATATGCCGTTGGAACTACAGCAGTCCGCGTACTGGAAACGGCAGCTCAGACGGGCGAATTGCAGCCGTACAGCGGCGATACGAATATCTTTATCTACCCTGGATATCAGTGGCAAGTCGTCGATGGGTTAATTACTAATTTTCACCTACCAGGATCGAGCTTAATGATGTTAGTCAGTGCGGCGATCGGTAGACAACGATTATTAGATTTATATCAGATCGCGATCGAGGATAGCTATCGGTTTTATTCCTTTGGCGATGCGATGTTGATTCGATCTTGGAATTCTATGCCTGAATCGATCTCAGATGAGGTGAGGTGATGGCAATCAACAGCTTGCATTGCAACGAATTTCGACGATAAAACCATCAGGATCGTAACAGTAGATGCCGCTTCCAGTCGATCGGGTGACTGGTTCGCCGTCGATTTTGACATTGTGAGCGTGCAAAACCCGAACCGCTAAGTCAAATAAATCGGGCGCGATATCGAAAGCCAAATGATTGGCACGGGTAAATTGCTGAGTCGGATCTGGCGATGGGGGCGATAAATCTGGCTCGGCAAATAAATCGAGAATCGTTCCATCGGGAATCCGAAAGTTGGCTACCTGTCCCTGTTCGACTAATTCAGTCAGACTAGAAGGTATTTCCGTTCCGGCTAGCTCGTGTAAGCCTAAAATTTCACCGTAAAAGTGGCGCGATGCTTGCATATCTTTGACGTTGAGTGCGATGTGGTGCAAGCTGCGGAGCGCACCAACGGGGAGCGAAATCGATTCAGTAGCAATCATTTTGGATACTTCGACTATGCTCAGTACAAGTTTTGGATTCTGGATGGCAGCAATTCCAATCTCGAACATTGAGATTCTCGATCGGATCTGATGGTGGTTTTTAAAAATAAAACTGTCACAACCCGCATTCTGTCGTCAACAGCCTCAGCGCGATCGACAATATTGTAAGTATTTTAAAATGGGCATTGAGTTTGCAGCAAAACTCGTACCGATGTGTGTGGATGGATAAAGCTCAGGGATCGGGCGTGGAGATGTAATCTTTTTACATCTGCCTGACAACCATAGAGCCTGTCGCCTAAAATAGCTACACCCAAACCACGAGAATCGGCTGCATGAACGCGTAATTGATGCGTTCTTCCGGTAACTGGGGTAAATTCAATCCGCGCGTAATCGTCGATTTGTGCTAATACCTGAAACTGAGTCAAGCTTGGTTTGCCCAGATCGAAATCTACTTTTTGGCGAGGTCGATCGAGTGGATCTCCCCATAATGGTAACTCGATCGAGCCGCATTTTGGTGCGATTTTCCCGCCTAAAATTGCCTCATATACCTTGTGTGTAGATCGATCTAGAAACTGCCGACTTAGATGTCGATAGGTTTCTAGATCCCATGTTAATAATAACAGCCCCGAAGTATCGCGATCGAGCCGATGCACGGCATAAATTTTGGGATGTAAATTCCGCAACCTAGTCAGCACGCTATCTTGCAAATCGATCGTCCGTCCCGGTACAGATAATAACCCCGCAGGTTTGTCGATCGCAATAATATATTCATCCTCATAAACGATCTCTAAATCCAACCGATTCGACTGCGAACACAACCCCGCCAACATAAACCCCATCAACGGCTGACACCGATCCACACAAGCCCCATAAAACTCCCTCTGAATCTTTTCCTCTCCCCGTCCCCCAGTCCCCCCGTCCCCCCGTCCCCCCGTCTCCCAGTCCCCCCACCAAAACTCCGCCATCGCAATCGGTCTGAGTCCTTGACTAGCTGCATAATGAAGTAACTTAGGCGCGCAACAATCGCCCGTTCCTGTCGGCATCCCCGCAGGCATTAACGATCGTAACGAGCTAGATGTGCCCAAAAAATTCATCAGTCGATAAGCATCGTGCATCTGCGCCTGAAGTTGTCGCGATCGCGTTTTGCGCTGTTGCTTTAGCTCCCTAATTCGCTCGTCGTTCCGGTCTAAAATCTCCTGGAGCGGCTGTAAAACTGCATCGCGCTCTTGTTTGAGGTTACGGCGTTCTCGTCCATCCTGGCGGCTCTGTGTGGCTAGTTTATCGATCGCAATTATTAATTCTGGCTCGGTAAGTGTAGATTCACATCGTATTCGTTCTTGTTGTCGCCATTCCTTACGCTGACGATGCTCGATCGATAATCGCTCCAATTTATCGGCAAATTCGGCGGCTAATTTACCATATTCTGCCCTGACACTGGTGCGATCTAACTCGATTAGTTCCTGTTTCATCCGTGCCAAGTCTGCTAGTGTATCAGCTTCAGAGATCGCCACTCGATCGCGCCCTGGAATTGGCGGTACCCAGCCAGTGACAACAGCTTCGCCATTTAATAATCCTGAAAAAGCTTTAATGAATCGATATTCATCTCGATCTGTTTTAACTAGCAACACGCCGTACATCTTACCTTCACAATTGAAGCAGGGATCTCGTGTTAATTCCGCCATTAAATGCTGGGCGATTTGCTCTACTGCTCTAGTACGCGGTAATTTCAATAGTTCGCCACTAGGATGAGCATAACCCGCGTACCAATAAGTTGGCGTTGAGTCGATCGGTTGTTGACAGAATAGATCGACACGATCGTCGAGAATTGAATCTAGCATTATCGATGATTATTTTATGTCCTATTCCCGCGATCGGTTGACTGAAGTAGCCGCCGTCTTTTTGAAACTGGGTACGATCGGATTTGGGGGGCCAGCGGCGCATATTGCCATGTTAGAATCCGAAATTGTCGCTCGGCGTAAGTGGATCGATCGATCGCAATTTTTAGATCTTATCGGATTGACAAATCTAATTCCAGGGCCGAGTTCGACCCAAGTGGCGATTTATATCGGCTACTTGCGTGCTGGTTGGTGGGGCTTAATCATTGCGGGAATTTGTTTTATTTTACCTGCGATGGCGATCGTCTGGGCACTGGCGATCGGGTACGAGCGCACGCGGGAACTGCCGCAAATTATCGCGATTTTTGCTGGTATCGTTCCTGTAGTAGTGGTGTTAACCCTGCAAGCCACATTGAAATTAGGTCGATCGGCACTTAAAAATATCCCCACAGGAGCGGCTGGAGTCAGTGCAATTTTTGGTTTGGGCTATTTGAATCTAAATACCTTATTGGTACTGTTCCTGGCAGGATTTGGAGTCATGCTGTGGCAAAATTGGCGCGGCTGGAAACGGGGTTTATCAGTAATTTGGTTGCCCAGAATCGAACTGCCCATTTTAGCCATTTTCCCAGTAATTGCGTCTCATCCTGCATGGCTGGATGTATTCGCGATGTTTCTCAAAATTGGGGCGACAATTTACGGTGGTGGCTACGTGTTATTGGCATTTCTCCAGCCAGAATTGGTCGATCGCACGCACTGGTTGACATCCCAACAATTGCTCGATGCGATCGCCATCGGGCAAGTTACCCCCGGCCCACTATTTACTACAGCCACATTCATCGGCTACCTCCTAGCGGGACATGCAGGGGCAGTTGCCGCCACAATTGGCATATTTTTACCAAGTTTTGGTTTCGTCGCGCTGGTGACGATCTGGGCACCAAAACTACGCCAGTCGCGGTGGTTTAGCAGTTGGTTGGATGGCGTTAATGCAGGTGCTTGGGGGGCAATTGTGGTGGTTGCTTATCGCTTGGGGGCGAGTACGTTAACAGACTGGCAGACAATTTCGATCGCCGCGATCGCTTCAGGGCTACTCTGGAAATGGCGGCTCGATCCAATTTGGTTGGTTTTAGGTGGCGCAACGATCGGCATCATGGGACAATTGGCTCGATCTCATCATTAAAATTGCCGTATTTATCGCAAATTACAACCAGTCAGATCTGGTTAGTTCATATAATAGCTAAAGTTGCTAGTTATGGGTTTTTCGTGTGATGGGTGTTAGGTTTTAGCTATTAGGTTTGAGGTTTTATCCCGTCGCTAATACCCAATATCCAATATCTAATATCCAAATCTTTAACCTTGGTGATAACTAGCAAATTGCGTTAATATTCTATAGTGGCACTCAATTGTAACATCAGCTCTCGATCGTCCAAATCAGCACCATCAATCATTGAATTTATAGGAGGATTTAAACTGACATGCATTTCGATTTACAAACATTAATCAGGACTTTTGGATACCCATTAGTATGGGGGATTGTATTTGCAGAGTCAGGCTTATTAGTAGGATTTCTATTGCCAGGAGATAGCTTATTGTTTGTCGCCGGATTTTTGTGTTCTGTACCCAGAACCGGACTTGATATTAGCGTGATGGCATTTGGTTGTTTTGTGTTTGCAGTTTTGGGCGATAGCGTTGGCTACTATACGGGTAAAAGATTCGGGCGTAAATTATTCGACAAAGAAGATTCTAAGTTTTTCAAGAAAAAGCACTTGATGGCAGCCGAAGATTTTTTTGAGAGCCAGGGTAAAACAGCAATCATTTTGGCGAGATTTATGCCATTTATCCGCACCTTCGCACCGATTGTCGCGGGAATTGCTGCTATGCGCTACCGGACATTCATGACTTATAATGTCGTCGGCGGCTTCGGCTGGGGCATCGGATTGACAGTACTCGGCTATTTTTTAGGTAAAAGTATTCCTGAAGACCAGATCGATCGCTACTTGCTGCCAATTACGTTCGCAATTATGTTTATCTCCCTCGCACCCTCGATTTTCCATATTCTCAGAGCCAACCAACGCAGCAAAAATTAGCAAATTTCCGACTTGGGGTAGCTATTGTTACAGATTGTTGAGTTGTTTCTCATAACTATAGTGTCTGGGGAGGCGATCGGTTTATGATGAATCTCGAAATTGTTAATTAACTAGGAAAAGCTCCAATGCTTGACTCTTTTTCCAGAGCGGTAGTTACCGCAGATGCTAAGACTGCTGCGATCGGTGGTGCTGACCTCAACGCACTCAAAGGTTTCATTGCTGAAGGCAACAAACGTTTAGATGCGGTAAACGCAATTGCTAGTAACGCTAGCTGCGCGGTATCTGATGCTGTTGCTGGGATGATTTGCGAAAACCAAGGCTTGATTCAAGCTGGTGGTAACTGTTATCCTAACCGTCGCATGGCTGCTTGCTTGCGTGACGCTGAAATCATTTTACGCTATGTCACTTACGCTCTGTTAGCTGGTGATGCTTCCGTTCTCGACGATCGTTGTTTAAACGGTTTGAAAGAAACTTACGCAGCATTGGGAGTACCTACAACTTCCACCATCCGTGCAGTTCAAATCATGAAAGCTGCGGCATTGGCTCACATTAATGACACCAACACCGAAGCTAACGGTGGTAAGAAGTTCGTTCAAATGGGCGCATCTAAAGGCGACTGTTCCGCATTAACTTCCGAAGCAGCTTCCTATTTCGATCGCGTAATCTCTGCACTCAGCTAGTAGACGAGAGCCATCGTTACAAGTTGACCGCGCATTGAAACAAACTATCAAAATATTTTTTCTGGAGTTACCCGAACATGAAATCTGTAGTTACCACAGTGATCGCTGCTGCTGATGCGGCTGGTCGTTTCCCTACTTCTTCCGATTTAGAATCCGTACAAGGTAGCATCCAACGTGCTGCTGCTCGTTTAGAAGCTGCTGAGAAACTAGCTGCTAACTTGGACAACGTAGCTAAAGAAGCTTATGATGCTTGCATCAAAAAGTATGGCTACTTGAACAATGCTGGTGAAGCTAACGAAACTCAAGTTAAAAAAGACAAATGTCTGCGCGATATCAAACACTACATGCGTTTGATTAACTACTGTCTGATCGTTGGTGGTACTGGTCCTTTGGATGAGTGGGGTATTGCTGGTGGACGTGAAGTTTACCGTGCATTAGACCTACCTACTGCTCCTTACGTTGAAGCTCTTCGCTTTGCTCGTACTCGCGGTTGTGCTCCTCGTGATATGTCTGCTCAAGCTTTGGTTGAG
>NZ_JANYJC010000144.1 GCF_025361915.1 Chamaesiphon sp. GL140_3_metabinner_50 | reverse complement strand
CCTTTAAGCGATGGCACGATCGCTTGGTAAATCGAGCTAAAAATCATCCTGGATTTATGCGAGTCGATCTGTGTCCGCCGCTGAGATGTATAGATCCAGTAGTGAAGTGGTATTCAATTATTCACTTCAATTCGCCGGAATATTTAGATAGCTGGGTAGGATCGATCGAGCGTCAAAAGTTAGTCAAATCGGGACGGCAAATTTTTCATGCTTACCGCTTCAAGTCATTTACCACCGGATTAGAAGGTTGGTTTTCTAACCAGTGGGGTGGAGCCGAACGCTCTAGTTTAGGTTCTCCCGCTTGGAAACAAATTTTGACAGTGGTGGTGGGATTGTACCCTACTGTCATGCTTCAATCTACATTATTTTCGGCTCTAGGTATCTTCAATTCTTGGTCGCCTGCGAGTAGGATGCTGATTAATAACCTGATTACATCTTCAATTTTGAGCCTGATAGTCATGCCATTTGTATCGCGAAAACTCAGTTTTTGGTTACAGCCGACCTATTTACCCTCATCTAGAAAAAACGATCTGATGGGCGCATTTATCGTCATTACTGCATTAGGAGTAATGACGATTTTATTCGATCTATTTTAGGTAATTTACTTTTATAAAAGTACTAGAGCTTCCTAACTAGCCAGCATTTTGAGATTGCTGAATCTGCTCTAACTCTCGGACTACTCGCGCTCGACTAGCGATTAAATGCTCCTGAACTGCTGTGACGGCTCGATCGGCATCACGATCTAAAATTGCCTCATAAATCTGTCGATGCTCCCAGCGAACTTCTAACACCGCCGGATTACTAAGCATCGTTTGAATGCGGAGCAGAATCATTTTATCGAATAATCGATCGAGTAACGACACCAGCCACTCATTCTGAGAACCTTCGGCAATCTCTCGATGAAATTGATAGTCCAAATCTAATAATTGAAAACTGGTTAATTTAGTCGGCTTGGCATTGAGTAGTTTCTCAGCTTTATGAATCAATTGCTCGATTTGTTTCAATTGTCGATCGCTTGCATTGAGACAGGCTGCTCTCACCGATACATTTTCTAGTGCCAATCGGCACTCATACAGCTTGCTAGCATCCTCGCTGGTAAATGTGGCGACTTTCAACATGCCGCGCTCTTCGACGACTAAATCTGCTTGCTGGAGTTGGTGCAAGGCTTCACGAATTGGGGTGCGGCTCACTTGGAGCTTCTGAGCTAATTGTGTTTCTACCAACCGTTGCCCCGGCATCAGTTCGCCAGACAAAATGGCACTACGCAAGGCTTGATAAGCCTGCTCTTGCAGAGACTGAGGTCGTTGGAGCGAACGTGAAGATAACGACAAAGCAAGTGTTCCTCGATGTAAAACTAGACCTAGATTAACTGAAAACGCCCTGGATAACAATGAATGTACCGATCGCTACAAATACTCACCTAAATTTATTGTATACAGAATACATGCTTTTGGTGGCGATCGCCACACCAGCAAGGGCCAAACTTCGTCTGCCAACAGTTGCCAAATTAGAGGGATCGGATCGTGGTAAATCTTAATTTAGTTAACAGATTAATTCTGACAGCTTTTATGGCTATGTTTGTAGGAGGGATCGGGACGATTGCCGATCGAGTCGAAGCAGCAGATCCGTTACCGAGTCAGGATCTAATCTCCCTACCCAAGATCCTACCACCAAATTCTCAACTTACCGATCCTCGCATTGGTGCGCCCATCCGTTCGACAGAGGGGATCGAGATATCTCCATCTGCCGTGCAACTTCCCGATTGGGCATTGTCAGCATTACAACAACTCGACGATCGCTATAATTGTATCGAAGATAATACCGATCTCGTTGGCAAAGCCTCTCCCGTGGAGAATCGAGCGTTAACGCGATCGAAATTTGCCGAGCGATTGAATATTTGCTTAAATCTGGCGAATGAATCGATGCCATCCTCGCTCACAGAGCCAGCTACAAAAGCAGATCTAGAAACGATCCAAAAACTTCAGACTGAATTTGCGACAGAACTAACTACCCTACGTAAAAAGGTAGCAGCAATTGAAGCTAAAACAGAAACATTAAAACAGCAACAATTTTCAGCCACAACTAAGCTCAGTGCCCAAGTCTGGGTTAACTTCACAGGTGCATTTCCTAGCAATAGTATTACCGCCGAAAGATCGCTAGCGCAAGGTGGCACTAATGCTTTCATCCCACCTGCACGAGTAAATGGCGTACCAACGCGAGTGCAACTTAGGGATACAAATCCGACAGTTAGTAACTATCTATTCCTGAACCTAAATTCATCGTTTACGGGCAAAGATTTACTAGTGACTCAACTCGTTGCTGGTAATGCGAGTTCGCCAGCTAATCAACTAGTTTCATCGGGCTTTTTTAATACTTGGGGCACGCCAATTACCGACCAAACAGGCACACCACAAGCTGGATCGAATGCGGTTTATCTGCGCGAACTATCTTACTCTTTTCCCATTAGCGATCGCCTCAAAATTTCCGTCGGCCCCCGTCTGAATACTTACCGCTATTTCGACCAAAATCGATTCACTAATTTCCTGACTGGTGCGGGTAGTTTTAACTCTAGCGGTAGTACGTTATTTGCGGCGATCGATCGAGGTTCTGGTGCGGTTGTTTCTTGGAATATCAACCCACAATTTCGCTTTAATGCTGGCTATTTGGCAGAGAATACCGAATTTTTGAGTTCGGCAAATGGATTTAATACCTCTAGCAATCCCAACGCAGGTTTATTTGGTAGCACCAATCAAGTCATCGGTGAGCTGGCATATTCGCCCAGTAAAGACCTAAATATAAAATTATTGTACTCGCGATCGCTCATCCGTCCTTACAACGGATTTATCGGTGGAGCAGTAGGAGAGCCATTGCCCTATGGCTATGCCGACGATGGCTTTGGAGGACGATTAAACGACGCACCCGCCGATACCTTCGTTGCCAATTTTGACTGGCTCTTTACGCCCCAGGTGGGCGTATTCGGGCGATATTCTTATGGAAGAACGGGGATTATTCCCGTCAATTCCGCTCGTGCGGGCGGTAATACGACGGTACAATCGATTCAATTGGGGTTGGGATTCCCCGACTTGGGTAAGAAGGGGGCACTAGGCACCATTTCTTACTTGATTCCCCATAGTTATCTGGGTGGGCGCGAATTTCTGCTCTCTGGCGGGGGAGACGGTGGCAAACAGCAGGAGTTAGAATTTTCTTACTATTACCCAGCTAGCGATAATATCGCGATCGTGCCTGCATTTTACGCGATCTTCAATCCCAATAATTTTCAGAGTAATTCCCCTGTCTATGTGGGCAATGTGCGGATGCAGTTTAGTTTTTAGGATTCAATTAGAATAAGAATCATGTGTGGTTGCGATTCTCCATCGGGGAGGCTGTGCCAACGACTAATGGTTGCAGGATCGTTCAAGTGTGAATGGATGATAGATGATGGGTAAGAAAAAGGTGTCCGCTAACTGGTATGTGCATCACCAAAACCAGATGGAATGGTACGAATCTCAGGAGGCAGCGATAGATGCAGTAGATCTGTTTATGTCTGGTTATGAAGATGGAATTTGGAGCGATGAAAAATCCTATTTCAGCTTGGGTCATGCGGATGGAGAAACTGTAGATAGCGATCTATTCAACCGTCGTAAATATACTAATGCACTGACTCGTTCTTGTGTCAGTAGCATATTTACGATCGATATATTTACCAAAACTAAAGAAAACTGGATTTTTAAGTATGGGTCAAATTTACTCCAGCAGTCATTAAAAGCTGGATATGATTGTCATGATGGATATTTGGCCCAGAGATTAGCCATTGATTATCCTGGGTTTAAGATTAACGATCGGTTCTATAAAAAGGTTGACACGCCCAGTGACAGATGTTTTCTTGCTTGCTTAGAATATAAATATGCACACTGTTCTTCGGATCGAGAAAATTATTATATTACTATCGATAATTATTTAGGCAAATACCAATTAATTAAACTCATAGACATCTCTGTTAAAATAACTAGCGTAGCATCTCTTGTCGAATCGGTAGAATCGATCGGCGATAAAGAAAACTGGATTTTTGAGTATGGGTCGAATTTACTTCAGCAGTCATTTATGGCTGGCTACGATTGTAACGATCGATATCTGCAAGAAAGAGTAATCTATGACTATCCTGGTTTTACGATTAATCCTAGAAAATATCAAAAGGTCGATAGCCCTAGTGAAAGTTGTCTTTATGCTTGCTTGGGATATGAAAATTCTTACTGCTCATGGCACGATTCTCGTTCCGAGACGCTTCTCTTCGAGAGGCTTCGCCAACGCGAACGAGACTATTATATTACGATCGATCGATTTCTCGGAAAATATCAGTTAATAAAATTAATCGATGCGCCTACTCAAATATCTGCTCTAAATTCTCCTGTTGCAGTAGCTAATCATGTGTTAAGGCTGAAGATGATGAAGTTGGCAAACTCAATGAGTTTAATTAAAAGTGCTATTGTTACGCCACTGGGATTAGCCCAGCTTATTTCTATTGGTACCATTACTGGGACTGTAATATATATAACGATCGAATACCTTCCGAGAATTTTTCAGGCAGTTGCACAGTTATAATCATGTATAAACCCACACAATTTACCAACAATTAAAACATATCTGCCGGATCTGCCGCCCGCAATTTACGGACTGCGATCGCACCAGAAATAGTACACATAATCATCGTTAAAATCAGGACGGTAGTAGCACGAGCGACAGTCATTAATAGCGGCAAACTTGTCGCATTGCGCGTCATTGTATAAAGTCCGACGGCTGCTAACATGCCAGGAAAAAAGCCGACAATCGATAGAATAATTGCCTCTTGAAACACAACGGTCAATAGATAAAAATCTGTATAACCCATCGCTTTGAGAGTGGCATATTCAGATAAATGATCGGCAACATCGGTATAGAGAATCTGATAAACAATTACAATCCCGACGATAAAACCCATCACCGTACCGAGCGTAAAAATAAACCCGATCGAAGTACCACTTTGCCAATAACTTTTCTCAAAATCGATAAATTGTTCTTTAGACATTACCTTGACATCGCTAGGCAAATATGCATCAATCGCCGCAACTGCGGATTTTACATCCGCACCCGGTTTTAATTTAATTACCCCAACATCGATTAAGCCGGATTGGCGATTTTTGAACATCCGAGCGAAATTGGTGTCGCTAGTCATCAAGTTGCCATCGGCACCAAAGGACGCACCGAGGGTAAACAATCCACCGATGTCGATTCTGCGTCCGTCTACTTCGGTTTGGACTCGTTCTCCTGCTTTAAATATTTTAGGAATGGGGCCAAATTGTTCGCGAGATTTTTCGTCGAATAAATAGGTATCTGGCAGTTGCATTTTGGTCAGATTTTCACTCACACCTGGGAGTTGAAATAGTTGCTTATCGGCTGGATTAAAGCCAATAATCATGATTTGGCGGGTGTTCTTTTTAACGGGATTTTTCCAGATGCCAAAGCCCAGATAAATGGGCGTGACTGATTCGACATCTTTAAAAGCGAGGGATTGATAAAGTCGTCTGCGGGGAAAGGATTTCATGGCAATCAACGCCGTCGATTGAGGACTGACGAGAAAAACATCGCCATTGACGTTGGTATGAAATTTAACGGCACTATCGAACAGCGCGTCGCGAAATCCTAGTTGCATAAACATTAGAATATCAGCAAAACTAATTCCCGCGATCGC
>NZ_JANYJC010000125.1 GCF_025361915.1 Chamaesiphon sp. GL140_3_metabinner_50 | reverse complement strand
CCACCGTGGATCGCTAGGATCGATAGTAATCATCCGTCCCGATCCTTTAGATCGATCTACATACACATGAAAAGCAGAAAACGGCAGATTAAACCGTAAATTTGATATTGTGGTGCGATATATTAGGAAATATACAAGCTCTAGCCCTCAACCAGTTGTAATGTGGGATTGCAAGCCATGACATCAACTAATTATGCAACAATGGATCTTGATGAGCTACATCAATACGTGCTTACCCATGGTGAAAATATTCAGGCTTTTCATGTGTATGTAGATCGATCTAAAGGATCGGGACGGATGATTACTATCGATCCTAGCGATCCACGGTGGGAAGAAAACTTAGCCCAAAAAATTGAATCGACAACTTCTGGCGAGGCGGCGAACTAATCGACAGGGTGATTTCTATCTAAGTTAAACCTTGAATAATTAGTTTTGCACTACGATCGTCAATATGGCTTATAACAACTTCACTTTACCAGAAGTTACCGATCGATTTGAACTAACGCTATCTGGATTGCCCTTTTGTGAGGATTTACCAGTTGCAATTCCAAGCGAATTGTTTTTAGCCATTTTTAAGGAGTGGTTTCCACTAGCACAACAAGCTAGATCTGAAAAAGCCAAATCGGAACTATTAATTTCGCCAGTATTATTAGAAGTCAGAAAGCTCGTCAATAATTCGGTTGAGTTGTTTTCTGGTGAAGAATTTAGTGTAGATAAAGAACGGGGTCTGAATGGATTTTGTGACTTTTTGTTGAGTAAATCGACAACTCCTTATTTAATTCAAGCTCCGGTAATAATGTTGGTAGAAGCCAAGCGAGGAGAATTAGATTTGGGATTGGGTCAGTGTATCGCTGAAATGGTAGCAGCACAGTTATTCAATGCTAGTAAAGGTAGAGCGATTCCGGTTATTTATGGTAGTGTGACCAGTGGGCGGCTATGGCAATTTCTCAAGCTTGAAGATAAAAATGTAACCATCGATGCCAATGAGTATCAAATTATGCCAGTCGAGCGAGTTTTAGGTATTCTCAAATGGATGATTGAGAGTCATTAGCAAATCTCTTGTATATTACCTATTTTCTCCCTAATAAGTAATGAAAACGCCACCAAAAGATGACTGCGGAAATGGCAATGCCGATCGATTGCCCGATCCATAAGCCGCTACCGCCGAGTGCGGTGTGAAATCCCAGCCAATAGCCGCTCGTCAAGCCAATTCCCCAGAATGCAAACAGACTGAGTAACATGGGAATGCGAGTATCTTGCAACCCATAGAGGGCACCAATGATAATCTTTTGAGGGCCATCTAAAACTTGGGAAATAGCTGCGATCGTCATCATACCAGTAGCTAAGGTGACAACATTGGCATTTTTTGGATCGTTAATATCGATAAAAATGCCGATAATGCGATCGGGAAATATTAATAAAATTGCTGCCATTAGCAGCATAAATCCTAAGCCAGTCGCCGCGCTAACATAGGTGGCGCGAATCGCACCTGCTAAATTATTTTGCCCGATTTCTCGTCCGACGCGAATCGTTGCCGCATAAGACATTGCCAGCGGTACCATAAATGTAATCGCGATCGTTTGGAGAATAACTTGATGTGCTGCGAGTACTTCGGTACCTAATATGCCCATGAGATAAGTGACGATCGTAAATAGTCCGATTTCTAAGGCGGTAGCAACGCCGATCGGTACGCCGACGCGGATTAATGATGTTAAAATCTGAAAATCGTATTGATAGATCTGCCGAAAAAATCGATAGGTTTTGAGTTCTGTTTGGGTAAGAATGTAGATGACTAACGATAGAAACATCGCCCAGATTGCCAAGATGCTGGCTAGTGCTAAACCAGCGATTCCCAATTGCGGAAATCCCAATTTACCAAAGCCGAGCGCATAGTCGCCGACGATATTAATTATCGTCCCACCGATCGCGATCGCCATGACGACCTTAGTGTGAGACATCGCCGCCACAACGCTCCGCAACAGGGCAAAACCCAAGGCGGGGAAAAATCCCCACACCATGATCTCTAGATAAGTGTTGCCCAATACCACCGTCGTCTCAGCTTGCCCTAAATGGCGCATCAGCAGGTCGAAATTGGCAATACCGAGTGAAACTGGAATAGCTAGCCCAACGACGAGCAGACAGCCTTGACGGACGATCCGCTCGATTTGGGGCTTGTCGCCAGCACCATAAGCGGTAGCCACGATCGGACTTACGCCCATTAAAATCCCTGAAGTCGTATACAAAAATACGCTGAATGTCAGAGCGGCTAATCCACCCGCAGCGAGGGTTTCTAGCCCCATCCGCCCCATCATTAAAGTATCGACAAACCCGATCGCTGCTTGCGCGAGTTGAACGCCTGCTAGGGGGATAGCAAGTTTGAGAAATTCTTTAATTTCTAGATAAATTGGCGATCTATTTAACGCAGATTTGCTGTCAGTCATTTGCTCCAAATTGTGAATTACTACCAGTGAGGCAGATCCCCGAATTATTGAAGAATTCGGGGATCTGTTGTTGTCTAAAATATTGCAGATGCGATCGAACTCACGGTCAATCTCATAACGTACCCTAGTACATAAAACTGATGAAATAGCCTCAAAACTCACTCCCAACGAATGAGGATTAAATAACTTACGTAGGTTGGGTTGAGCCTCGAAACTCAACCTACAGATATGTATATTCTTAACTCTTCATTCCTAAGTACTATTCACTAAAAACTATTAACTATATTTCGAGGCAAGATCTAAGTTTATTTAACTTGATTCGGATCGATATTAATAAACGGAAGTACACCATTACCGCCCATGACTTGAGGGAATTTACCATCCCATTTATCGATTGCTTGTTTTTGCAATAATTCGGCTGTCAGGGTTTCGCGTAATAGGCGTTGGGCTTCGGCTTGCCCCTTGGCGCGGTTGACATTGGCTTCGGCTTCTTGCTCGGCTTCTTGGGCGACGTAGACGGCTCTTTGAGCGCGTTGTTCGGCGATTTGTTTTTCTTCTACTGCTTTAGAAAATTCGGGCGAGAAATCTAGATCGACAACGCTGGTATCGAGAACGATAATTCCATATTTTTCCAGACGATTGCTGAGAGCGAGATCGAAATCTTGTTTGAGTTCGTCGCGTTTGGTAATTGCTTCTTCTACCGTACGTCGAGCGGCGGCAATTTTAAAAGATTCTTGAGTTTGAGGCGCAATAATTTTAGAGACGATATTTTGAAGCGTCCCTTGGGTACGGCGAATATTGACGACTTGTAATGGATCTAACCGAAAATTGATGGCGAAGCTAGCAGTTAAATCTTGTAAGTC
>NZ_JANYJC010000171.1 GCF_025361915.1 Chamaesiphon sp. GL140_3_metabinner_50 | reverse complement strand
TGTTGGTGATAGAGTTCGGCTTGTTCTTGGGGGCCAACCCAGACGATCGATTGTCCTTCAAAATGGACTTGATTTGTCAATTCCCAAGCCCGATCTTCACTCATACCGGGGATATAAGTGAGCAGACATGTAGATACATGCTCGAAGGTATTAAAGTCATCATCTAAGACAATGATCTTAAAATTGGGATAAAGTTTTTGGATTGTTTGACTGGACTTTTCAGGTGCGAAAACCATAGTATTTATTTCCAATCTTGCCAATTATTATTAAAAATTGAGGTATTGGGAAAAGATGTGGGGTTGTTGTTAGCTTCTAGACGTTTGCGTAATTCAATTATCGCGATCGATCGGTCGGGGAGGGGTGCGACCATTTGGGCGGGGGTAATGCCTTTCTCTAGGGCATATGCCGCCGTGGTGCCAGCAGCAGCACCAGCAGACCATTCAAATGAGTGAATTCGATAGGCAGCAGCAGCGACGTGACTGGTGGCAATGCTTTTTCCCGCCACTAACATATTATCAATTTTTTGGGGGATCATCGCCCGCAGGGGAATTTGAAATGGATAAGCTTGCCCTTCACCTTGCCGCGCGCCAGCTCGTTCGCTATTATTAGGGGCTTCGGGGGGATTATTTTGCATACAGGGGTGGAAATCGATTGCGTAGTGCCCGATGCCGACTGTATCGGCGTATAGGGTCGATCGATTGCGAGGAGTCGGTTTATCGCCAGTGAGGACGTTGAGAGCATTTACCCCCGATAAATTCGCCTGTAGCTGCCGTAATTCGGTTGGCGATAGGATTGCCGTTCGTTTCGGATCGAGCAGGTTGTTGCGGCTCATATCGACCTCTGCGATCGTAAATCCGTCTTTGTATCCGTAACTTGGTCTGCCGATAATTCGGCGACCTTCGCGGATGTAGGGATATTTAGATAAACCGTGCGCCGTACCCATTGGGGAGTCCAATCCGCTGATATATCGTTGATTGGGGTTGGGTGTTTTAACCCAATAATTGGGCGATGTGGGGTCGGGATTGGCGCGAGAATCGGTTTTACCAGCTACCAGCCAATAATAGAATCCTTGGGCGTTTTCTTCGCCTTTACGGAGGGTGTCGGTACGTAAGCCACCCATCCAACCACCCGCGCCAAGTTGCCCGGATAGTTGCAGTTGCGATCGATCGAGAATTAAATTATCTTGGGCACTACCGGGACGATAATCGTTTCCCCATGTCCAATTTTGCATGGAGATATCGCCGACAGCGGGTGCTGTGAAGTTAATTCCGCCAAATTTGGTAGGTTTGCCCGTTCCCGAACTATAAATCCGGCGATAGGTGTAGACTAAGCCAAAATCAGCCAGACGTTTGAGTTCGTAGCTATAGTAGGGTGAGTATTGTTGATAAGTGACTGGCTGTACTTGTAATTGCGGGGTGGCTGTCGTCTCCATCGCAAATGGATATGTAAACCCTTGAGTACAGTAAGGATCGCCCGTTGTGCTAGCTGAGGAAGGTTCGTCTGCCGATCGTGGATCGAGTCCTAACCGATATGGTACATCTGCTAATCCTACCAGTTCTCCAGTCTCGGTGGCATCGACTACATACCAATCGGCGGGTTTTGCGGCTTGCTGTTTGGGCGTTTTATAAGTGGGAATGAAAATAATTTTGCGCTTCTGAAATCTGGGCGAATCTTGGTAGCTATAAGCATCTTCGATCGTTTTAGAAAGCGGTTCGGTGTTAATAGGTGGCGTTCCCGGTTGGGATTGGTGCTGGATGGCGACAACAGCATTAATTTGTTGTCCTTCACCTTTCTTACCAACGATGAGCTGTTTGACAACCGTGTTGGGGTACCAATATAACTTGCCTTTACCTTTGCTCTCGGCTGTCTTTAACATCCCATACAAAAGTTTGTGAGCATCTTTAGGCAAGAAACAAGCTTCACTCACCCAGCAGTAGCCAGAATTTAATTTGCCATAATAGTCCTTCACTTGCTGGCGAAATTCTAAATAGCCGCGTGGAAAATAGTTTTTCGCGCGTTGGGTGGGGCGTTCGTCTAACGCGGATACGCCTTGCGCCGATATTTGTCCGCCAACCCAGTCGGTAATTTCGGTCATGCAGACTGTCTTCCCAGCCAACAAGCCTTCATATGCTGTGGCCGTACCGCTCAAGCCGCCACCCGCCACCATGATATCGCACCCAATCGTATTATCGACAGGTTTGGTTTGAGTCGCAGCAAGAACGCTAGGAAAGTAACTTAGTTCGATCGCAACTAAGCCCAGACATAGAATGGCTAGTGGTTTTTTCATTGTTTAAGGGGGAAACGGGGGAAACGGGGGACGGGGGGACAGGGGGACGGAGCGCAGTTCCAACGCCAAATACCTAATACCTAATACCTAAAATCTAAACAGACAATCGATCGATTTGACAAGTTCTTGATCGACAGATGAGAGGGTACTGAGTCTGACTATAAATTTTTAGCACGAAAAGCTGGATGGTTGTCGAGTACAACCACCCAAACGTAGCCTCAAATCTGAGTTGAAAGTTAATTACAGAAGTGCCGAGCGGATTTATTTACAAACCGTCGATTTGTTTGCGTAATGCTTCTAATTCCTCGTCTTGGGGACTCATTGGTGCTTTGACAGTATCTTTCGGCGCGGCGGATGTTGGCGATCCCTTGCCTTGAGGTAGTGCTGCGGTAGGTTGAGAACCACCGAGCATCTGCTGTTTCATCGCGGCGAGTTCGTCATCAACATCGCTACCTGCGGAAAGAGCTGCAAATTTACTTTCTAAATCTGCGCCAGTTAGTTCGGCTGCGGCTTGAGATTTGGCTTCTTGAATGAGGACTTTCTCTTCCATCCGCTCGAAAGCCGCCATCGCACTATTAGTGCCCAAACGTCCGACTGCGCCTTGAAGTTGTTCTTGCGCTTTGGCAGCTTGAGCGCGAGATTTGAGCATATCTTTCTTGGTTTTCGCTTCAGAAATCTTGCCCTCAAGTTGGATCAGACTTTTTTTCATTGTGTCTACCGTACCTGCTTGCCCATCCAATTGAGCTTTGAGGCTGCTGGCAGTTTCACTGTAGTTCTTCTTCCGCACGAGAGCTTCGCGGGCGAGATCTTCGTCTCCTTTTTGTAAAGCTAATTGCGCTTTGCTCTGCCAGCTATTGGCATCGCCCATTGCTTTGTTATACTGCTGCTCGGTACGCTTTTGGTTGGCGATACTACTAGCTACCGCTTGGCGCAATTGTACCAAGTCTTCTTGCATATCCATTACTGCCTGTTCCAGAATTTTTTCTGGATCTTCAGCTTTGCTAACCATATCGTTAACATTCGCC
>NZ_JANYJC010000167.1 GCF_025361915.1 Chamaesiphon sp. GL140_3_metabinner_50 | reverse complement strand
CAGTCTCCCAGTCTCCCCGTCTCCCCGTCCCCCAGTCTGTCTTGAAAAGGTGCTCTACTTGGGGAAACCCCAAGACCGCACTTTTCGCCCCCAGTCCCCCCGTCATCCCCCCTCTCCGTCTGAAATTTCACCCAGATCGCTCGATCGCCATGTAAAGATGAGTTAACATAGAGCATAAATCCTGCGTAACATTTTTTAATAATGCTGACCGATCGTTCCGAGTCATCAGAAATCGATACTCAAGACTCGATTTTCACCAAAATCATGTTCGGACATCAACCCAGCCCTGAATTGCTGGCGATATTGATGGTGTATGCCGTGCAGGGAATTTTGGGCATCTCGCGACTGGCGGTAAGTTTCTTCCTCAAGGACGAACTTGCTTTATCGCCAGCCGAAGTTGCTGCGCTGATGGGGATAGCCGCCTTACCGTGGGTAATTAAACCTGTATTTGGCTTTATTTCTGATGGTTTGCCCATCTTCGGCTACAGAAGGCGACCTTACCTGATTTTATCGGGCTTGCTGGGTGTCGGTGCCTGGTTGAGCTTGGCATATATGGTACATACTACGACTGCTGCGACAATTGCGATCGCAATTACCTCACTTTCGGTAGCATTTAGTGATGTCATTGTAGACTCTCTAATTGTCGAGCGTGCTAGGGATGAATCTGTCGGTAAAGCTGGTTCGTTGCAGGCTTTATGCTGGGGTGCATCCGCAGTCGGGGGATTGTTGACAGCCTATTTTAGTGGGTTGCTGCTCGAACATTTTAGTACCCGCACGGTATTTGCTTTTACCGCCGCATTCCCGCTGCTCGTTTCGGCGGCGGCGGTGTGGATTGCCGAGGAACCCGTCGCCGCAGATGGCGCACGTCAGATGGTAGTTAAAGAGCAGATGCAGCAATTGTGGCAGGCTTTGACCCAAAAAGCGATTTGGATGCCGACTGTGTTTCTATTTATTTGGCAATGTACGCCAACAGCCGATTCAGCTTTTTTCTACTTCAGCACCAATGAGTTGGGCTTTACGCCCGAATTTCTCGGACGCGTGCGGCTGGTAACTAGTTTGGCATCATTACTAGGGGTGTGGTTATTTCAACGTTTTTTAAAAACTATCCCGTTTCGGAAAATCTTTATTTGGACGACGTTATTTTCATCCTTATTGGGGTTGACAGCATTACTATTAGTTACACATACTAATCGCACGTTAGGTATCGACGACCATTGGTTCGCATTAGGCGACAGTTTGATCTTAACCGTAATGGGTCAATTAACTTTCATGCCCGTGCTGGTATTAGCGGCGAGATTATGTCCGCCCGGAATTGAAGCGACTTTATTTGCCTTACTAATGTCCGTTCTCAATTTATCTGGTTTAGTATCTAAAGAGGGGGGTGCAATTCTGACGCATCTACTCGGTGTCACCGATACCAATTTTGATAAATTATGGCTGTTAGTATTAATTGCCAATGTTGGGAGTATGCTACCACTAATCTTTATTAACTTATTACCAAATGAAGAGCCACAATTAGGAGCAAATACATCTCGATCGATTCCGCCTTCTAGTGCGATCGAGCATTCACAAACAGGCATCATCGGCAACCAATCTTTCATCCCTGATATGTTACCAGAAATTTTGGAAACTAAGGCTGAAAGTTAAACTAACTTATTTATTACTGCATCGATTTTATATCTCCCAATTCTACCTTTTAGAAGGCTGCTCCTTACACGCGAGTCGATTGAGTTGCTGCGTAGATCTTTACCCCACCCCAGCCCTCCCCTTTACAAGGGGGGCTTTCCGGCTCCCTCACCTTTATAAGGGGGGTTGGGGGGTAAATCCACCTCAAATGAAGCTAGTTAAATACCTCTCTCACACAACATGAAAACGCAAACTACCGAACTTCCTTATAATTTAGAACAATGGAAACAAGGATATCGATCGCAAAAACAAGAATATGATTATCAAATTACCGAAATTGAAGGACAAATACCTCCAGAATTAACCGGAACCTTGTTCCGAAATGGGCCGGGAATGTTAGATATTAATGATGAATCCGTGCGGCATCCCTTCGATGGTGATGGGATGATTTGTCGGATTACCTTTAAAGATGGTAAAGCACACTTCCTCAATCGGTTCGTTCAAACCAAGGCATATTTAGCCGAACAAGCCGCAGGTAAATTTCTCTATCGTGGTGTATTTGGTACCCAGAAAGCTGGCGGTTGGATGAGTAATATGTTTGATGTCAATCTCAAAAATATTGCTAACACTCAAGTTGTCTATTGGGGTGGTAAATTACTCGCATTGTGGGAAGCCGCCGAACCCCATCGCTTAGATCCGAAAACACTCGATACCTTAGGTATTGAATATTTAAATAACACCCTCAAACCCGGAGATCCGTTTGCGGCGCATCCACTATTCGATCCTAAACAAAATCGAATGGTAAACTTTGGATTAAAAGCGGGTAAATTTGATGCAACCGGACTGTTAACTGGGATTACCATCTATGAATTAGATCTAGATGGCAAAGTCGTCGAAGAGCATTCACATACCATCCCTGGCTTCGCCTTTATTCACGATTTTGCAATTACGCCCAACTACTGCATCTTCTTTCAAAATCCCGTTGGCTTCAATCCCTTCCCATTCCTATTCGGCTTCAAAGGTGCGGGCGAATGTGTCAAATTCCAACCCGAAAAACCAACCAAAATCATCGTTATCCCCCGCAATCCTCGCAGTGGTGAAAAAATGCAAACCCTCGAAACTAAATCGGGATTTGTCTTCCACCATGCCAATGCCTTCGAGCAAGATGGTAAAATCTCGATCGATTCAATTGCCTACCCAACTTTCCCCGAAGTCGAACCCGATAAAGACTTCCGCGAAATCGATTTTGCGACGATCACCCCAGGGCAATTATGGCGATTTGAACTAGACTTAACCACCCAAAAAGTAACTAGCAACCTCATCGAACCCCGCTGTTGTGAGTTCCCCACTATTAACCCTGCAAATGTCGGCTATCCCTATCGATATGTTTATATGGGTGCAGCACAAACTCTCGATGGTAATGCACCTCTCCAGAGTATCCTCAAACTCGATCGCCAAACTGGCGAACAGCAATTATGGACGGCGGCACCGACAGGATATGTCAACGAACCCGTCTTCGTACCGCGTCCTGGTGGCACCCAGGAGGACGATGGCTGGCTGATTTCAATGGTCTACGATGGTGAGCGAGATCGATCGGCAGTGGTCGTGCTAGATGCCGCAGATCTAACCAAAGGTGCGGTAGCGACTCTCCATCTGACTCATCATATTCCCTACGGTTTGCACGGGACTTGGACGGATAGTGTCTTTATCGAGTAAAGAGTAAGGAGTAAGGAGTAATAAATTCTTCTAGTCCCCTCGTCTCCTTTGTCTTGCTACTTTAACCCTTGGCTATTAATAGATCCAAGGCTGACTGCATCTGTGACTGGACTAGATCGTAACAGGCATCTACATAGTCGCGATCGTTTGCCGCAGCTCGCCCGTATCGAGCGAATTCAATCGGTTTGCAGACGCGAATGTGGATCTTGGAGGGGAGCGGGAAATTGGGCAAAGGGCCGAAAGCCAGACCCCAGGGTAAGCCCAGATAGATCGGGAAAACGACCGGATCGATGCCAAATAACCACGGTATCCCCAGATCGTGGAGTCGATCTAATAGAGGATAAATATCGGTTAATACGAATAACCCATCATGGGCACCCGTAGATACTACAGGGACTATCGGCGCATGTTCGCGCAGGGCGACTTTAATAAAGCCCTTCCGCCCAGCTAACTGGATTTGATTTCTTTGACTGTGCGGGCGAAAAACATCTTCCGCACCGCCAGGATAGACCAGTACCGTCGCATCTTTGCGTAACGCCGCTACTGCCATTTTGGGATGCGCGACGACCGCCCCAGCTTTAACAGCCAAGGTAGACATCCCCCCAAAATATTTCCACACATCGGGGTGTGCCAGCCCGTAGGCGGGGCGATCGACACCATAACGGCAAAACCACTCATACATTAGCAAGAACATGTCAGGAGCCGCCAAGCCGCCATTGTGAGAACCGACTACCAGCACTCGCCCGCGATCGGGGACATGTTCCCACCCGTCGGTAGTGACTCGAAAATAGTTATGGTACAGCCACTTCCAGGCTGGCATAAATGCCGCGCGAATCGCCTGCGGATCGCGATCTTCTAACGACCAACCATCGTATTTGCGACGATCGGGTGATGGTGAATTGATGAGCTGCTCAAAAAAGTTTAACAATGATCCAACAGTGGTGACGAACTTGGGTGCAGACGAATATTGTGGCGATGGTAGCAAACTTATCCCAGTCGAGCGGCTCAAATAACAGCCTAGATCGAGTGAGAGTAATGTTTTTTCGCTTTGCCAACTGCAATCTCAACTTGGCTGTCAAAGCGGTGCTACCGATCGGCCGATCGCTGCTAGTGTTAGTCTACCCAATTATTAGTCCCAAAGTTCGATCGAATTACTTGCATATCCAGCAAAGATTTGTTATATTGGTCAAGTTGACTAAATAAATGACAACGCGCCGGGATAGCTCAGTTGGTAGAGCAGAGGATTGAAAATCCTCGTGTCCGGGGTTCAAATCCCCGTCCTGGCATACATTCAAACCTCGCCCCGTGCGGGGTTTTTGAGTTTTCAGACATTTAAATCCGGTCAGGAGTTTAAGGAGATCGATCGGATTCTAGATCGAT